>PUPD01000299.1 GCA_003552985.1 Spirochaetaceae bacterium | reverse complement strand
CTCTGCATGATCGGGATCGCACCATCAGGCTGCGGTCTCTCGCCCTCGTGCGTTAAGAGCTCAAGCTCCCGAGGGACGACGGAAGAAGGGTTGCTCCGCTCGGCCTCTATCTGCTCGAGGTATAGGCTGATATCTGCGGCCCACCATTCCGGTTCGGCTCCGTAGACTGCAAGCTCATCCTCGAGACGGCGCGCAAGCTCGCTGAGATAGCGGTCACGCAGCTGCAGAAGGTACTGCCTGAACGTTCCGACCGCGAGCCCGGCAATCTCGCCGTACCGCGATCCAACCTCGGCGAGCCGCTCGCTTCCGCCGCAAGGGCCCAGCGTCTCGGCGAGATCTGCAAGTATGAGCTCGTTATAGACTCCGAGGTCGATCGGAATCTCCCACAAAGCTTCGCCGCTGAACGGAGGCTTGTAAGCCGGCTCATGACGCGCGGCGGTGGGCAAGGTCGCAAACACCGCGTTCTCGTCACAGATACCCGCAAGGCGCCGAAACGCATTATCCTGTCGCCGTCCCAACGGATACCATGGTGGAGTGGCGCGCGTGTTATCGAACGCGCAGAGGGCGGTCGAGAAGCTGGTACCGAGATCGAAGGTGAGCAGATGCGGATAGCGGATGTTGATGCCCCGCCTGCGCATCTCCCGATACGCGGTGCGATCCCAGAGGAGCGCTTCGTCGTGCTCCGCACGCGAGAGCACGCTTCGAATCGGGCTTAGGTATTGCCGCGCGCCGTAACAGCCGGCCGAGGCCGCCGTCACGCAGGCGCCGCCTGTTTCCAGAAGCCGAAGCGCGCGCGGCGGGATCTCGGCCCAGGCCAGGCGGCCGGAAAAATCGGATAGCGGCCTCCCGAGCAGCTCGCCGAAGGCGCCGAATATGTCGTAGTCCGGAACGGCATGTAGCTGCTGCTCAAGTGATTTCATCGATGGAAAGAAGCGTGTATTGAAGCTGACCGCCGTATCCAGCGTGCAGTCTGGTCCGGGAGGATCGTGGAGTACCGTAAACCGCTCGGCGATGTCGTCGTCGCTGCTGCACAGCCGATTGCCGACAGTCAGCAGGTCAAGCGTGTTTCGCGCCGCCCCGTAACCGGTCGTCACGGTTTCGATGCCCGGCAGCGTATCATCACGCGCCGTTTCCCCGAGAAGCGCGAACTCCAGTATCCCGGCCGGGAGATCGCCGTCATTAAGGACGTCAGCAAGCCGCGCCGCAAGCCGGCGGCGTGCTTCACGGTCGATGTACCACACCGTTCCGGGGTAGCCGGCGGCTTGATGTTGCACGACGCTCTGCGAACTCAAAGCGCCTCCGGCCGGGCCCGACTCTTGTCTGCCGTCGTCAACTATCAGGACGGGCCGTGCCGCGTTGCGGTACGGCCCGCTCCCAAGCCGCGCGGCAAGCCAGCGATCCAGGGCCTCAGGCCGGTCGCGGGTGATGCAGGCGCTCATCATATCGGCACCGCCCGTCGCTTCGGCCCGGAGGTCGCCTGTGCCTACGCGGCCGTTCGCATGCTCACGCTCCTTCCAGGCGCGCAGGAGCCCGGCCGAGATCCAGCTCTGGATCAGATTTCGCAGGGCTCCGGCCGGAGTCTCGTTCTCGTCCGTCGAAACCAGGCGTTCGAGGTGCTGCTCGCTCGTGCGCCGCCCAATCAGGCGCAAAAACAGATCCGCTTGCGGTTGCGGCAGCTTGTGAACACGCCGGTCGTTGCGGTTATAGAGCATAACCGTATCGGATCCGAGCGGGATCAGCTCGCAGTCGGAGGGATAGTATAACGGATCCCGGGCCGAGTGGGCCGGAGGATCAACCGGACCCCGGCTGCTCACACGATGCTCCCCGAGTTCCGGTAGCCGCTTCGGCCGGAGCTCCGCTGGTGGCCCCGGCGGTGGCTCCAACGGTCGTGGCCCCAATCTCCAATGCCGCGTTCCAGATCTCAGGCCACGCCGCAAGCAACTCGCCGTAGCGCCTGAAGAAAAGCCGCTGCCTCCGCCCGGCTTCCTCCGAATCAGACCACGGATCCAGCTCACGCGGCAACGCCGCCTCAGGCCGCACGGCTTGCTCCTGAAGCCGCGCGAGATACGCGCGCAGGTCGTCGGCCCAGTGCTTCGGCCGTCCGCGGTACTTCTCCAGCAACCCCTCGCAGTGCGCGGTGACCGAGCCGACGTATTCCAGCCACAGCAGTTGACAATACTCGAGCCAGCTTTGCTGCCCGAGGCGGCTGAGCTCCACGAACCGCCGTCCTACCGCTGCAAGCGCCGCGCTTTCCTCCAGCGCGGGAATAGTGGCGACCAGTTTGTTGACCGCGAGCATCGTCACCAGGCCGAGGTCCGCCCCGACGGCAGCGTAATCGCTTTCGCTGAACGCCCGCTTGTCGTCCCAATCATGATGAATCACAAACGGTACGTGCGCCAGCAAAGCGTTGGGATCGCAGACCCGCAGGAGCGCCGCCCAGCACCAATCCTCGGGACGCCCGGCCGGAGGGAACGGCGGAACCAGCCGTCGCGCGTCGATGCCGGCGAAGCAGGTCACAAAGAACGGATTGTCGGTGATTGTGAGCTCCGGGGCCTGCATGAGGGCGCGGGCATCTTGTCTGGCAGCCTCGTACGCCCGCCTGGGCTTGAGCGAGTCGCGCCTTAGAGGGCCCGCGGTCGCTAGAATCGCGAACGGCCTACTGTACCAGCGACCGCCGGCAATGCCGCCCATAATCGCCCGCACGCTGCTGCGGCTTTCCTTGATTACGGCCCTCAGGGCCGGCGAGGCGGCTTCTTCAGCCTCGTCTGGGGCGGCTCCGTGCGCCTCGATCACGCTCAGCGCATCCTGCCCCAGAATATCGGCGAGCGCGCCTATACCGTCGTCCGGACACGGCTCCAGGTGGCGGGCGAGCAGTTTCTCCGAGCCGAAGTGACCGATCTCCAGTCCCAGATCCTGCGAGCGCAGCACCGCATTCCACCGCGAGTGTGTGAGCCGACTGAAGCGGTACTCGGCATCGTCATCGATCGTAACGATCCTCCGGCCGGCTGCGGCCAGGAGGGCCGCGTTGCGGTTCCCGCCCGAACAGCGCGCCGCGGCAAGCTCAGGGCCGCAGTCAAACGCGAACTCGATAACCTCCCGCGAAACACCCGTAGCCGCAGAGGGCTCGAGCAGGCGCTCTGCGAGCACCCGTTTCTCGGAAGCGGCCAGATGCGTAACCGGAATCTGCAAGCGCTCGGCGAGCGCGTTACTGATAACGCGGGTATTCTCTACGGCGGAAGGATCGGTCGAATCGTCGGCAATCGTGAGGGCGTCAACGAGCTCGATCTCCCCGATCGCTTCAGCCACCCCGCGCAGGACGCGTCGTAGCTTTTGCGAGCGGTTTCTAGTTATGACGCAGACTGAACAGCCCATCACTGCGGCAGCATATTATTACGACATCGGATAGATGGGTACTGTCACCGAGCGCTGTTCTCCGGGGTTGAGCGTGAACGGCCGCGAGACTCCAATATACGCGATGCCGGTTTCGTACTCAGCTAACGACCGATCTTGCGCACTCTGCCCATTAGCGGCGAGCAGTAGTTGCATACGTCGGCCCGGGAGCACGCCTTCGACCACCGATTGCGTCTCCAGCTCCTCACGGAAAGGGTCGTCAGCGCTCGGCCGGACAAGCTCGGCTGCAGGATAGGCAATGCCATAGAAGCGCGAGCCGCTAACGAGCGTCCCGTCCGTGTTCAACGGCAGTACGAACTCGCCTTCCTCAGCCGAAAGCAAATCGAAATAGAAAGACCCGAACTCGACGCCCTCAAGCCGCGAAGTATCCGGGTCCACGTCAAGCGAGGCCAACGAGGCATACTCGAGCTCAATCGGCACCACAACGCTCTCCCCCACCCCAACGGTGAAAGCCCGCCTCGAGAACCCGATGTGGGACAGCAAACGCTCGTCGGCCGCATAGCTGCCGTCCACGAAGAAAGCCATCCGGTGCTCGTCACTGCCGATGCGCTCAACCAGCACCTGAAAGGGAGTGTCGGCCGGAATGCCGCTGATGTTCAGCTGTCCGGAGCTCCCGCGCAGCGTGAAATCGTACTGTGTACGCCGGGCGATCTCAGCCGCTCGGGGAAGGCCTCCGGGATACCCAACCTCGAAGACATCCTCAAACGTCACCTCCCCGTCGAATATGCTGAACGGCTGACGGTCAATCCGCTCGGCCAGCCGGTCTCCCGCATAGAACCGCACGCGGAACTCCGCCGGTCCTGATGCAAGCTCCTGAGCCCTAACCGTGACTGAACCGGTTGCTTCGGATGACGGCTGCCAGTAGCAGCCCGATACCGCCATAGCGACTGCCACCGCGGGGAGAATTAGCGCCGGCAAGCGCCACCGGCGGCGCCGTCCCACTCGTCTATCATGCCACTGCATGCATGCCCTCCAGGCGAGGCTCCGTCACAGAGCCCTAATCGGGCGGATCCGCGATCGACCACTCGATCACGATGCTGCCGGTGGAGCTCGTGCGCACGGTGCGCTCGGCGCCCCGCCGGCGCGGTTCGGGACCAGGGATATACGGGGTGGTGACCACCCGCCGCTCGACCTCGCGAATCGGCTTGGTTGCGTCCGAGACGCCGTCGCTGCGACTGCGCTCGCCGCCACCGACCGTTACCCAACGGCCGGAGCGATTGAGGAGTTGCACCCAACCCTGCCGCACCTGCAGCGAGTACCCGTCGAACAGAAACGAGGTGCCCCGGACCGCCGCGGTTGAGACCGGGCTGCGCAGGCGAAAATCAGGCTGCACGTTCTCAACGGCCTGAACCTCGGCGCGCACGCGCCCTACCTCCAGATAGAGATCGCTGCGCTCAACCCCGCCCTCGCTCAAAAGCTCATCGATGCGCATGCGGGTGAGCTGTTCCACCTCTATCCGCGCCGACCCCGCCTGTAGGACGGCTGAGCTACCGAACCCGGTTGAGATTGTGGCGCCAAGCGGCAGCAACTCCCCGGCACGCACCCTCTGCCACGATCCACCCGCAATGCGCGCTTCCACCCGCCCGGTGATCTCAGCGATAGTGACTGCTGGATCCGCCACGGCAATCGGTCCTCCGGTTGCCAGCAGCACCACGACAACGGCTATAACGCCGAATCTTCTTGCCATCCTCTCACCGCCTCAGAAGCCGAGTGATATCTCGAACCGTCCCCGGTACCGCGGGTCGCTGTCTTCGAAGAGATCAGAATTGGGAATGAACACCGCATTGGTGAACGCCAGGCCAAAATCCGACCGCGGACGCGATACCAGGCGCAGCTCCATTTCAGAACCTACATAACGACGGTCACTTTCCAGGTTCAGCCCGGCAGCATCGAAGACCGCTCCGTCCACCGCGGACCGGAAGAACGCCCGCACAGCGCCTCCGGCCTGAAACGTGGTAATCGGTTCACGCGCCGAGCCTGTGAACGGTCTGAAGGAATAGCCGCCTGAGGCCAGCATCAGATTCGTAAGATCGGGACTGAAGGCAAACCCGGTGCCCGGCGCATTTATGGCAACGAACGGGTCCAGCCGGTCGCCGCCGGAAGCGTGAAGCCACTCCAGAAACGCGCGCGAGGAGCGGTACGCTTCACGAAAGTACTGCAGCCGCAGGCCGTAGAGCCCCGAGCTGATATCGGTCTCTCCATCACCTTCAAGCCGATAGCGGCCGAACCCGCCGACGCCAAACAGCTCGTAATACAGACCGCGGACCGGCTCAATCGGGCCGTCGACAAGCGCGCCGAGATACCAGGTATCCAGCGTCTCCTCATCTTCGTCGGCATCACGAAGGTCACGCTGCACAATGGCGAAGGTTGTGGCACTCTGCCTGCCCACAAGCTCCGGCAGCTGCGCTGCGAGCAGGCCGATGGCACGCCGCGGCCCAAAGAACTCGTCCGTGTCCGATTCATCGGCGGAATCGGTTTCGGTCATGCGAATTGCCGACACCGGATTGAGGAGCAGCCCGGTATAGGCTCCCGCTGCGACGAGTCCCCAGCCTGGAGCGCGGTTCTCAAGCCGCAGGCCGTCCCCTGTGTGCCCCCAGATGACCCCGGTCGGCTCCTCGAATACGAAGCGGCCGAAAGTAACCTCAACGGTGGAGCCGGGGCCTAGGAGCGTTGGAATCGAGGCGACAAGCCGCAGGAGGTCCAGATTTAGGAGCTGGAGGACGTCCTCGTCGGGATCCTGATCGTACTCGAACCGGTAGCTGACCTCTCCGGTTGCCCGCACGGTGCTCCCACCGCGCAGCTCGCCGAATACCTCGGCCCATAGCCCCAGCCTCAGAAGCTGTTGCAGCTCCGGATCGCTACGCTCTGCGTCCGCCCGCAGGTTGGACGCGGAGTCAAGCGTCCCGCCCCAGTCTCCCTGCTGAGCGGCAAGCGGCACAGGAGCGAGGACAAGCATCAACAATAGAAACGCGTGGAGCACGGGCCGCAAGCCTCGGCCGAGTTTGAGACCGGGGCCCGGCACGCGGCCACCTTCTTGGCCGAAACGGGCCGTCCGGCGAGTACCCCGCCGAACGCCGCCGCCGGCGCTCATAAGGTGCCCTCCAGGTGTGCGAGCGCGCGACCGAGGATAGCGAGTGCGTCTCGGCCGCTGAGATGCATCCCCGGATAAGCGCGACCTGGGATAATATCCGCTGCTGCCAGGCTCCGGGCCGCGTAACGCGGGCCCGGCACGAGGCGGTACATCAGCCCGGCCGGAAGATCAAAGAACTCCTGCAGGATGTAGGCGTACTGGCCGAGGGTAACGGCGTCTTCAGCAGCGAGCCTCAGCCGGGTGCGCACACTGCGCAGCGCTTCAACGCCGCCGGGATCGCTCCCGGTCACGAGCGCGCTACGCGCGGTGAGGACGAGGTAGAGCGCGCTGCCGAAGCATAGCTCCTGTTCCGCGAGAATGCGATCGAGCGTGTGGTTGGACTGAGCCGTACTATAGCGCTCTCCGGAAGTAAATACAAGTATTTTTATTATATTTAAATCTTTTCCGCGCCGTTCGTGTTTAGCCGTCGCGGTCCACCAATCCGGCCTTCACAGCGGTGCGGACCAGCTCGGCGAAGGATGACACGCCGACTTTGTGCATGATGCGGCTCCG
>PUPD01000105.1 GCA_003552985.1 Spirochaetaceae bacterium | reverse complement strand
TTCCCGAATCAGTTCGGACTGCTTCTTGCCGGTGGCCTGTGATACCTTGTCGAGACCGGCGCGCTCTCGTTCGGTCAAGTATATCTGCGTTCGAATCATGGATCTCCTCCAATGTATACATTAGTATTATACAGTTCTTCGTAGGCCGTCAAGACTGAAGACTGAACGCCGACGGCTCGACAACCGGCGGTGTGAGCGTCACAGGTGTGCAGCCGGGAGGTCGGGGCCTCAGCGCACATACAGTGTTTCCGGAGTTCTCGCTGACCGGGGTCACCCATTACCGCGTGGAGCTAACCAACAGTCTTGACGCACCCGAGCCGGGCGCGCAGGTTGTTGAGGCGCAAGACCGACAGCCGCAAGGCGTTGAGGTTTCCACAGCGTCGCGCAATGGTATCGGTGCGCTTACCGTTTTTCCGGAGTTGGACCGCAGCACGATTGCCGCGTACAACGTCCGCCTGGTCGGCGGCCCTGAGGGTGCCGCGGAGCCGGAGCCGGAATCCGTGCCCTCTGCTGCGGGGGGCGAGTTTCCAGGCGGCGTGCGGTTCGTCGATGTGGTACCGGGTGCCTGGACTGTCGAGATCGAGGCCTTCGGTGCTGAGGGCGAAGTGTTGTTGCACGGCGAGGCCGAGGTGTGGGTCACGGCCGGAAGCATTACTCCGGCAACGGTCTCACTCAGGTATCTCGGCAGCGGAGAAGGGGCGTACGAGGTGACTGTTGAGTGGTCGGTGAGCAGTGCGGTAGAGCAGGTTGAGTACCGCACGGTTGTGGAGACCGGAGAGGAACCCGACGACGGAAGCAACGGCGTCTGGCAGACCGCTTAGATACAAAGCACCGGCAACGTGCGGTCGATCACGATTGCTGAGAACCCGGGTAACGCGGGCTCGTTCTGGTTGACTGTTAGGTTCGACGGGGACGTTGTGGTCGATGAGCTGGTATACGTGTACGCCAATATCACCACGCGCGATACGATCAGCTTTCTGCTCGACAACGAAAAAGCAACGCAGCAAGTCGGCGAGACGGTCGAGCAGGTGGTGGCGGACGCTATCGCCGCCGACCCCGATAATCCCGAATGGAATTCCAACGACCAAGGCCAGTTTAGGCATCTTGCGAACGGGGCTGGCGAGATCGCGTTCCCGGCGTTTGATCAGTTCGCGGTGGTGAAGTTGATTGTGCGGTTGGATAACTCGAACACTGAACCCCGCAACGTTGCGGTTCGTGAGCGGGATGACGAAGGCGACACAGTTGCAAACCTCTCGTTTCCGGGATTCAGCGTGAGTGAGGAGTTCACGAGAATTGCATTCGCAGTACCGGCCGACACAGAGTTTGGGATTTGGTTCCAGGGCGGCGGGTCGAACTGGACATTCGGCGACTTTGAGGTTGATCTCTCATACAATGAGGATACCGACTTCGATTCGGTGGATGTGTTTGAAGGCGACGAGCCTGACGACTGCGCGGGCATGATCTGGGGTGGGGTGCTTGGTGAAGAGTGAGACGGCTTGCGAGAGCAAAAAAGCTGGTATGGGTGCAGGAAGCCCCCGCTCAGCGCGAGCGCTTCCCCAGACAGCACCAGCGGTGCTCACGCGAGCCGGTGAAGGAGGAGGAAACTGCGGCGGTGCTGACGGTTCCACCGAGCCTGAGACGAGTGTCGATGGCATTGAGGTTGAGCTTGATCTGCAGGAAGACATAGCTGTGTTCGACGGCGAGCCGGAGAGCGAACTGCGGATCGGCGAGAGTTTCGGCATCAGCAGCGCCGGTTTCGGTGAACCGGCCACGTTTCGTTGGCGAGTAAACGGAGAGCTCGCTTCAAATAATGCCGGGGTATCTACTGAGCTGATCGAGAACGAGGGCGAAAGCAGATCGCAACTAACGATCGGTGCCGCCGAAGCACCGTTCGCAGTCGGCGTCACGCTGCTCATCGTACTTGAGGTGACCACAAACGGCGATCGGTACTCGGGGTCTCACTCGCTTACCGTGGTGCACCCCTAAGAGCCGTTGGTGTGTGTCGCGGGCCGTGGCCGCGCCGGCGCGGCCGCCAGAGCCCGTCCGCAAGGGCGCGTCCGGCGCAGCGGGCCTGCCACGGCGAGCGCGTTGCGATCCGAGTCGCGTCAGACGCGGGGTCTGCTTGCGAGTCCGAAAGGCTGCCGGCAACCTGCAGAATAGCCGGTATGTATGATTCCTTTTGCAGACGGGTTTCGGTCTGGGTGTTCTCGGCCAGGGCGGCTGATCGCCCCCGGAAGGCAAGGACTGCCGGATGATCAGGGTAGACTTCCAGAGCGCGGGCAAGCGCCGTTTGGCTGACTCTCTTTCCTGGAGTTCGCCAAGAAGCTCTTCTCTGAGCTTGCTGTAATCTCCGAACTGAATCTCAACGTCAGCGGCCGCGTGCAGCGCGGTGCCGAGCGCGGTCTCGTCGACTGCGCCGGCTAAATCTTACACTCAGACATCACAGTCGGGTAGGGTGTTGTCGTCGAAAACGAACCATCCTTTTCGCCGAGCATCTGACCAACGAGGTTCTCCTCCGGCTATCCCATCTCCAATTCGTTTTCAGCATGCCGAAGGCACTTCGGCCATTCGTCCGCCACGATCGCCGCCTGTTCGCTGAAGTGTCTCGTGTGATCTACGATATCCTAAGCCAGTTCTACCACGAGGCAGCGGGCAGCCCGCTCCTCATCGGCACGGTCATAGCGCACCAGACCTTCGGGGAGATGCTGCGGTGGAGCCCGCAGTTCGATGCCATCGTTCTGGAGGGCGAGTGCTGTTTCACACCACGTACTCGGAGTACTTCAAGCAGAACCTCCAGATGTTTGATGCCCTCGACTTTCTCGCCGATCTAACCCAGCACATCCCACCAAAGCGGCTAACAGCTGATCCGCCGCTACGGTCTGTATGCCTCCCGTACGAAAGGCCTGTAGGAAGAGATGCCGTGGGTTGCGGAGCGGGCACCGAAGGGGTGGAAGGGCTCTCATCAAGATCCCGCTGATGAGGAAGATCTTGGCTACAAACCGTTGTCCGAAAGCGAAGAAGAGGTCGAGATCAACGCACGGAAACGAGCCTGGGCCCGGCTTCTCGCGAAGGTCTACGAGGTTGATCCGCTCGTGTGCCCAAAGTGCGGTGCAGACATGCAGGTGATCGCCGTCATCGAGCATCCTGACGAGCTTAAGCGGATTCACCACCGCCTGTCCAGATCCAGCGGCACCACATCCGCCGTCTCAACCATGAAACGCAGCAACCGGTCCCGCAGGGTGTTCATTATTTCTCGGTGATTCGGGGAGTCCACAAGATTGTTGACTTCGCCGGGATCTTTTTGAAGATCGTAAAGCTCGTCCTGCTCGTAGAGACGGTAGACGTACTTCCATTGCCCGGTACGACACATCACCGCTTTGGTGTGTTCCGGACCATCCGCCGCCTGCAGGCTGAGTCGCGGATAGTAGAGGTCACGGGGATCCTGGTGCCCGGGAAGATAGTGTTTCTCCTTGGCCTGTTCCTCGCCGTGTAATCGACCTCCTTCGCAAAAGACCGCATCCCGGTGATCGTCGGCTCCGCGATCCATCAACGGTATCAGCGATCGGCTGAAATGGGGCCAGTTCGCGGGAATCCCCGCGAACTCCAGGATCGTCGCCGGAAGATCGAGCAGTTCCACGAGGGCGTCGCACGTCCCCGGCACGAAACGACGGGTAAGGGTGTGTTCCGCGGGAGGTTTGATGACCAGCGGTACGCGGGTCAATACGTCCTCAAAGGTGTTCTGGTTGATATCCACCAGACCGTAATCGCCCGCGTACATTCCGTGATCACTGAAGAAGACCACCAGCGTCTCGTCCAGGACCCCCTTCTGCTCCAGTTTTTCCAGGAGCATCCCAAAGAGAAAATCAATCCTGGAACACATTCCGTAATGAACGGCGCGCAACTCGCGCCAGCGGTCCTCGTCCCAGCCGCCCAGACCGGTACGCTCGGCGATTCCCGCCATCATGCTCGGTTTTCCCCGATAATCCGGGGGTGGTGCGATGCGCGGCGGCACGCGATCCCGCTCGATCATGCTGTAGAACGGCTCCTCCACCGCGATCGGGGGATGTGGATTGAGCAGCGGCAGAAAGATGCAGAAAGGCATGTCCGCCGGACGATCGTCCAGGTAATCGATCGCCCCTTCCACCATTGCCAGATCGTGATCGGGGAAGAGCCGTTTTCCAGGAGGGATGTCCAGACGGCCACCGTAGAAGCTGTGGTACCCGTCGCTGTCAGGGTCTCCGCGCCATCCCTCGGGGAGTTCGGCGTGCACCGCGTCGCCCCCTGTACCCGGGGGAGGTTTGAACTTGACGTGGCAATAATCGTCGGTGCCGAACTGGCCCGCCACGAGATCGTTCTTCCCGCCCCACCACACGTGGTACCCCGACTCTTTCAGTGTCTTGAGCAGCACCGGCTCGCCCGGGCGCATCAGGTGAGTCATCGTGCGATGCCCCGCCACGTGGGGATACCAGCCGCTCATGAAACTGCACCGGCTGGGGACGCAAACCGGATTCTGGCAGAAGGTCCTTGTAAAGCTCATGGCACCGTTCTCAACCAGGGCGTCTACATGCGGCGTATGAACACAGGGGTTACCGGCGTGACCCATCGCCTCTCCGCGGTGATGGTCCGGATTGAAGAGAACGATATTCGGGCGTTTTCTCCCGGTAGTACCTGCCATTGAAACCTCCTTGCAACGGCCGCGCTACGTAAGCCGGTCCAGGGTATTTATCGCCGTTATGAGCCCCCGGGGAAGATGAAAAGGATCCTTGACCTTGAGATCAAGCTCGATCCATTCCCGCGCCGCCGGTTCCAGCCCTTCCAGGTCTCCCGCGTCACGAATCGGTTTACCTTCCCGCGTCAGATTCTGGTGCCAATCGCCGTGAACCGAATCGGGAAAGCGCTCAAAGGCCCATTGGTGGATCCGGCGGTACCAGTCAAGACACCAGGGCTCCCGGAGAATCTCCCACGCCATAAGACATGCCGGGAGTGCCTCCGTCACGGGCCACCAGCGCTTCATCGTACCGAATTTCCAGAACTCAGGTTGCTTGCCCTCGATGTCCAGGCCGAGCAGGATACCACCGTACTCGGGATCCCAACCGATTTCCAGAGCGGGACGCAGCATCTCCGCGGCACGCCGGGCACTCACCTCATCCCGCGGATGAATCCGGCCGAAATTATGCATTTGAAACCAGAGTGTCTCGATCGCATGGCCCGGTACCATGCACCGTCCCGCCGGCGTTTCACGGTCTGGACGGTCATCGAGGCCGATATACTCGTACAGAACCTCTCGCTCAGGATCATAGAAATGATCAAGTACGTCCCGACCCAGACGTCGTCCCGCCTCCAGGATCTCCCGGTCACGGACAGCGTCGCCGAGTTCACAAAAGGCAAGACTGAACTGCATCACTTCCCGGTGTGGCCGCATACCCGGAGGGACGGGATACGGGGCGGTCTTGTAGGTACCGGGACGTGCCATCCGTGCCCTAGCGTTGTTATAGGATGTGCGGGCGATCACCGTCGCTTCCTCTTCACCGCTGATACGGTGGTACTCGACGAGACCGGCAATCGCAAAAGCCTCGACCACCAGGGAGTTCTCCCCGATCACGGTACGACCGTCCCGGTCCACCAGATAAACCCAGAAACCCTGCTCGTCACGGCCGTTTTCCAGAAGAAAACGATATATCGAATCCGCCGCACGACGCCATTCGGGACGGTCGTCGATGTGTCGGACCAGGGCGGAAAACGTGTAGAGGGCACGGGTATTGCTGACGATCGATTTGTTCGAGTCCAGAACCGTGCCGTCCGGGGCGAGAAACGAGTACAGGCCACCCAGCTCCCGATCGAGCGCGTTATTGGTCCAGAAAGGCATCACATCCTCGACCAGGTGACGATGGAGAAATACCCGGAGCGCCGTTAACTCCGCGAGAACACGGCCGTCCGGAAAAGGTCGTTCCGATTGTTCTGTGATCATCTCACTCAGTGTACATGTCACGAATTATTTTGTCACGTATTAACATAATTCGTGCTAAAATAGCTGTCCCGATACTTGTTAACCGGGGAAAACCGGAGTCATTCTGACACCGGAGGACCAATACGGGAAATTTTGATAAGGCATGAAAGAAACGATCAGCGTCAACACACTTAAAACAGCAATCGTGCAGCGGTTTTTCAGGAAATAGTATCCACTGAAGAACTGACACGGAATGAATTTGCCCGCCGGTGCGAAATAAGCCTCGGCACGCACAATTTGGCAACAACACTTTCCTTTGAAGCGAATCTTCGTAAGATGCTCCAGGAAATCCGGGATCATATGGAGCAAACGGGACTTCGCGACGAGGCGCTGATCGGTGTGGGGGTATCCGTACCCGGATCCTACCGACACGATATTGATCGAATCGACAATTCTCCCTTTCCCGAGCTGCATAATATAAGCCTCAAGATGCTCATTCAGGAGTACGTTACCCAGCGCAGAGCTCATTGTACGTGATACACCTTCCCAAGCACCGGTAGATGGATGAGCGTTGCAAGTACCGGACCGGCGTCGGCGGTCTCGAGTGCGTCGCGATAGAGCCTGAGCTGCGGCGCAAAGCCCGCGACACGCCGAGCGACGTCTGGGCCGGCGAAGCTCTTGTGGTCGAGGATCACGCAGCCCTGAGCGGTTTCCACAAGCAGGTCTACCCAGCCCTCGGCACGGCTGCCGTTCTCAAGGCTCAACGAGATCGGCCACTCGCGGTGCGTGCGTTTTACTTCATAACTCAGCGTGAGCAGGGCGGTGAGCCTGTGGTGGCTGTGGGCGATATCCGCGGGTGCGACCGAGTGGTGAAGGCCGTACGCCTCGAGAATCCGCTCAGCCACCGGGCGCAAGCGTGTGTCGGTGATACCCGCATAGGCTGCGGCGTAGACCGCGTGCAGCGCGGTGCCGAGCGCGGTCTCGGCGACTGCGCCGTCTAACCCAACTTGCGCACTTTTGAGGCCGAAAGAGGCGATTTCAGCCTTTCGGCAGGCCGGCCCGAAACGTAAATCGCGGTATTGCAGTGACTTGTGATTTGGAGGTGTGCGGTTTTGCGG
>PUPD01000221.1 GCA_003552985.1 Spirochaetaceae bacterium | reverse complement strand
GGAGCACGCCGGAGCGTTCATAGCGGTACACCGTGCCGAGCTCGCCCCAACGCAGGGGCAGGTCGCGATACGATCTGGTCTGCGTCTGATAGATCATGATATGGAACGGGCAGTTCATCGGTTTGGCGAAGTACTCGGCGTTATCAAGCTCCATCGGAGAATACATGTTCTCGTTGTAGAACTCCAGGTGCCCCGAGGTTTCCCAGAGCCAGCGCTTACCGACATGTGGGGTATACAGGAGCTCGTACCCGTTATCCAGATGCGCCGCGCGCCAGTAGTCTTCAATCTCCAAGCGGATCCGCGCTCCATTGGGGTGCCAATAGATCAGCCCGGGGCCGGCCTCCTCGTGAGTGGAAAACAGGTCAAGCTCGCGACCAAGTCGCCGATGGTCGCGCTTTTCAACCTCGGCTAAGTGCTCGAGATGCTGCCGCAGCTCCTTCGGCGACTCCCACGCAGTGCCGTAGATGCGCTGCAGCATCTTGCGTTTCTCGTCTCCACGCCAGTACGCGCCGGCCACCGATAACAGCTTGAACGCCTTGGAGTTGAGGTGCTTGGTACTATCCACATGCGGCCCGCGACAAAGATCGGTAAAGGTGTTCTGCGTGTACAGCGACACCTCTTCACCCGGAGGAATATCCTCGAGCAGTTCCAGCTTGTATGGTTGGCCGGCGAACAGCTCCTTCGCCTCTTCGCGCTTGATCACCTGCTTCCGGAACTCGTGATCCTGGTTCATAATCTCGCTCATGTGCTGTTCAATGCGCTCGAGATCTTCCGGAGTCAGGGAGCGCGGCAGGTCGAAATCATAATAGAAGCCATTCTCTATAGGCGGACCGATAGCGATTTTCGCGTCCGGAAACTCGTGCAACACCGCTTCGGCCATGACATGCGCAGTGGAATGGCGAACTCGATATAACTTCTCATCACGGTCGAGCTGCTGTTTCGACGCTCCCGATTGCGACATTGCACGCTCCTTCAGATTGTTCAGGTTATGGGGCCATCGCGGTGGGCAATCCCGTAATCACAGGTGAAGATACGTCGGGTGCCGAGGCGTGTCAACCGCATCCGGGAGCCGCGCTGCAATCAACCCTATCGAGTGTCCGCTGCTGCCGTCATGCCGTCAGCGTCTCCGACGTGGTGTTCCACAAACACGGCGAGCGCCTTCGCACACAGCGTGTAGCGCGTACCGCCTGTGATGAGCGTTGCCTGCTCCTCCGATACGATGTCCTCCGGCGTCTCCAGCCCGGTGTCGATCACCCGCAACCAGCCGGTGTCGTCCGGTAATCGGAACGTGACACGCTCGCGCGCGGCGTTGAACAACAGGACAAGGTCGCTGTCCACCACTGCTTCATCGGCGCCCGGCTCCCGCCCGTCTATCCGCACCGCGAGCCGCCCGCCGGCTGTGGTCCAGTCCACCGAGCGCCCTTCGGGGTCCAGCCAGGCGATGTCCGGGATCACATCATACTCGCCATCGACGCCGGTGAAAAACTCGCCCCGCCAAAGCACCGGATGCCGGCGCCGGAACGCGACCATCTCGCGAACGAAGCGCAGGAAATCGCTGTAGTCCTCGGATCGACTGTAATCCAGCCACACGGTTTCGTTGTCGTGGCAATAGGCATTGTTGTTACCACGCTGGGTGCGGCCGAGCTCGTCGCCCCCAAGCAGCATCGGAGTACCCTGCGAAAGGAGGAGTGTTGCAATCAGGTTCTTGCGTTGCCGCAGCCGCAGCGCAGTGACTCGGGCGTCATCAGCGGGGCCCTCGGCGCCGTGGTTATGACTGTAGTTGTGGTTGTGCCCGTCGCGATTGCCCTCGCCGTTGGACCGGTTGTACTTCTTGTTGTAGCTCACCAGGTCATGCAGCGTGAACCCGTCATGCGCGGTCACAAAGTTGATGCTGTGAAACGGCTTGCGGCCGTC
This sequence comes from Spirochaetaceae bacterium, assembly GCA_003552985.1. Classification (GTDB taxonomy): domain Bacteria; phylum Spirochaetota; class Spirochaetia; order DSM-27196; family SLAA01; genus B1Sed10-166. The sequence goes on along the minus strand of PUPD01000221.1, from coordinate 23,890 downwards.
ACGGAGGTAGAGGTCAGCGCTGCCGCTGAGACGGGTTGCGAGCTGCGCCGCATCCCCAAACTCAAAGTTCCAGAACTTCCGCACCTCGTCGCGGTATTTGTCGTTCCATTCAGCCCAGCGCCCGCCGGGAAACCACCCCACCTGGTAGGCGCCGGCGGCGTCCCATGCTTCAGCGATCAGCTTGGTATCGCGTAGTATCGGATCCTGAGCGATGTGCTCGACCACCGGCGGGTTCTCCATCAGGTTCCCGGCACTGTCGCGTCCCAGAATAGAGCCGAGATCGAAGCGGAAGCCGTCCACATGCATCTCCATCACCCAGTAGTGGAGGCAATCCAGAATCAGCTGTCGGACGATAGGGTGGTTGCAGTTCACCGTGTTTCCGCAACCCGAGAAATTGCGATAGTAGCGCTTGTTTTGGTCGAGCATGTAATAGATGCTGTTGTCGAGCCCTCGGAACGAATACGTCGGACCGAGCTCGTTGCCCTCTCCGGTATGGTTGAACACCACGTCGAGGATGACCTCGATCCCGGCTTTGTGCAGCTCGCGGACCATGTACTTGAACTCAGCCACCACCCCGCCCGGCTCTTGCGACGCGGCATAGCCGGCCTTGGGGGCAAAGAACGCCAGAGGGCTGTATCCCCAGTAGTTCCGTAACCGCATCCCGGTGGTTGGGTCTATACGGTCAACCTCGTGTTCATTGAACTCCTGCACCGGCAATAGCTCGAGACTGGTAATACCGAGCTCGCGCAAATACGGAATCTTATCCACCACACCGAGATAGGTTCCCGGGTACGCCGCTCCGGAGCTCGAGTGCGCGGACAGTCCGCGCACGTGCGCTTCGTATACGATCGTTTCGCGCAGCGGGATGTTCAGCGGCACATCGCCCTGCCAGTCGAACTCGTCGTCGACCACCACGCATTTGGGAACTACCGCGACGCTAGATTCCTCCGAAAACGACAGGTCGGCCTCCGGCGCGCGGGGGTCGCACCCGAGAGCCGAGCGCACATCATGCACAAAACGGCCGGTGGTCGCGCGCGCGTAGGGATCGATCAGAACCTTGTTGTGATTGAACCGGTGACCGTTTTCCGGATCGTACGGGCCGTCCACCCGATAGAGGTATAGCTGACCGGGGCCTATACCTTCAAGGTACAGGTGCCATATATCCCCCGTGCGATGTCGGGCGGGGTCGAACACCACCTCGGCGCACGGGCTCAGATCATCCTCGTGCTCGAACAGGAGAAGCGATACCAGGGTGGCATGCCGCGAGAACACGGCGAACTGCGTGCCGGAACCGTCCGGGGTTGCGCCGAGCGGTTTCGGCCTGCCACGGCTTACGCGCCCCGGCAATATGGTGGCGGTTTGCGTGAGGTCGAAGGTCTCAACCGAAGAACGCATTAAGTCTCTCCAGAAAGGCCTGCGGCTGCTCCACATGCAGCCAATGGCCGGCTTTTGAAATCGTTTCTATACTCGCATTCGGAAACTGTATCCGAATCGCCTCCTGGTCACGTTCCCGAACCAGATAGTCCGACTCCTTTCCCCCCAGGAAAAGCACCGCTCGTCCGTACTCTCGATCGCCGAGGGGCCAACCCAGAAGATCCCGATACTCAGATTGTATCGCCTGCAGATTGATTTTCCAGCGGTAGCGTCCATCCCGATCCTGCCTCAGGCTCTTGAGCAGAAACCCCCGCACGAGTTGATGCGGCACATGTTCAGACAGGAGCTCGTCGGCCTCGCGACGCGAGCCTACCCCGCGCTCAGCAACAGCCTGCATGCCCCTGAGAATCTCCTGGTGCGACGGCTGATAGCTTCTCGGGGCCATGTCAGCCACAACCAGCGCTTCTACTCGCTCGGGATCACGCAGCGCCGCGGCCATCGCCACCTTCCCGCCGAGCGAGTGTCCCAACAGACGCACCGGTCCGAGACCGAGCGCATCGGCAGTGTCGAAAAGGTCCTGCGCCATCTCGGTGATGCTCATCGTGGCGCTCCATGGCGAGTCGCCGTGATTGCGCAGGTCCGGCAGGATCACTCGAAAACGCTCGCCCAGTTTCCGCGCCGGCGAGCGCCAGTTTTCACCGTGGCCGAACAGCCCATGCACAATCATCAGTGGGGGGCCGGTGCCGAGCTCGTGCAGATATAGTTGCATCGCCGTGTCTCCTTACGCTTGCGAACGCGCTTGCCGAGCTCTCGCCCCTATAGCTCGCGGTACGCCGGCGGCGGGGCGTTATCTCCCGCCTTCCAGGAATCGAACCATATCACCGAATCGATTGGGCGACGTACTCTCGCCTGCCGCTCCGCCGCGCGGTCCCGTTCGCTCAGCTCGCTGTCCTCGCCCGGATACGCAACCGCAATTAGGGCAATGACGATATACCACTCGGGTATGCCTAAGCGCTCCTTCAGGGCGCAAGGCCGGAACCCCGAAAGCGGGTGCGCAACCAGGCCGTAAGCCGTAGCCTGCAGCATCAGATTCTCGGCGGCCAGACCGGTATCAAACAGCGCATAGTCGCGCCCGTCGTCCAGTCTGCATCCGAGCTCAGGATGCGTGGCGAGCAGTACGTACACCGGCGCCGGTTCAGCCCAGGCGTTATCGCCGGCCAGCGCGTCATGAACCGCTGCCCGCAAAGTGTCTGCGGTGATGACCATCATCCGCCAGGGTTGCGTATTGCAGCACGACGGCGCCATCGCTGCTGCTTCAGTGAGACCTCTCAGCACCGAGTCCGCTATCGGTTGCGGTGAAAGCGCGCGGCGTGCTCGCCGCAATGCAGTCGCAGGGTCCAGTTCGTTCATATCTTCCCAGGTTTTCGATGCACCAGCATAGCCCCGTTGCGCGGTTATACGCAAGGCGTTTCGACGGCTCACACGGTCTGGACCGACCTTGGCTTCGGTTGTATATTCTCCGGCACGGAGGGTACTGATGATACCAATTCTGGACCAACGCATAGAGCGTTATCTGGCGGGGTTCGAGTCGCTTCACGATCCGGTGCTGGCCGAGATGGAGCGCTTGGCCGAAAAGCTGGATTTTCCGATCGTAGGTCCGCAACTCGGCACCTTCTTGTATATTCTAGCACGGAGCACGGGAGCGAAGCGTGTGCTGGAGTTGGGCTCCGGGTTCGGCTACTCGGCGCTGTTTTTTGCAAAGGCGGTGGGCCCCGCCGGACGGGTGGTCCTTACCGATACTGATCGTGAGAACCGCACGCGCGCCCAGGAGTTTCTTGTCAAGGCCAGACTCGACGACCGCACTGAGTTTCGAGTCGGTGAAGCCCTTGAGCTCGCCACCAGCCTGCGAGGCTCATTTGACATCGTTTTCAACGATGTCGACAAGGAGGAGTACCCTCTGGTGCCGGACGCCGCCGCCAAGCTGCTGCGTCCCGACGGGCTGTTGATCACCGACAACAGCCTGTGGCACGGTACGGTAGCCGAGCCGGACACTATGGACGAGGCTACCGTCGGGGTGCGGCGGTACAACGAGCTGATTGCCGCCGACCCGCGCTACACGTCCGTGATTCTACCCGTGCGCGACGGCCTCTCGGTGTCGTTGTTCCACAACCCTGCCCCAAAGCCTGGGAAAACCGCCAGGTAGGCCATAAGGCCGCACAACCATAAGGCCGCAAGAACAACAACAGGAGTGCAGATTCATGGCAAACCAAGCACCGACGAGAGAACAAGCATTCGAGTTACTGACCACTTACACCAAGAGCGACAGTCTCATTAAGCATGCCCTATCGGTCGAGGCCGTGATGCGTTATTTCGCCCGGCTCTTCGAGGAAGATGAACACAAATGGGGAATCATCGGTTTGGTCCACGATCTCGATTGGGAGCAGTATCCTGAACAGCACTGCCGGATGACCGAAAAAGTCCTCACCGACGCGGGCTGGCCCCCGGACTACATTCGAGCCGTGCTCAGTCACGGCTGGGGGATCGTTACCGACGTGAAACCCCTGCATCGGATGGAGAAGGTGCTATACACGATCGATGAGCTCACCGGGCTCATTACCGCCACCGTACTGATGCGGCCGTCCAAGAGCATACTTGATACCGAGCCTAAGTCGGTCAAGAAGAAGTGGAACCAGAAAGGGTTTGCCGCCGGTGTTGATCGCTCGATTATCGAGAAGGGCGCTGAGATGCTTGAAATGGAGTTAAGCGAGCTGATTCGTCACACGATCATGGGCATGCGCGAGGCCGCCTCCGATATCGGACTCGCAGGCAACCTCTCGTCTACCCAACAGGAGTAGCGGTCCGCTACTTTTTCTTCTTCCGCTTTGAACGCGGCTGCTGCTTCCCGGCGCCGGCCGGTTGCTTGCGCTGACTTATCTCGCGTTTTACCGCGTCAACATCGGCTCGGGCGGCAGCCGCAGCTCCGGCAGCACCCCGCCCCTGCTGCGGCGTATGGCTGTTGCCGCCGTCGCCGGCCCCGGCTGCGGCCGTTGCCACTTCAGTCGGCCGCGCGACCTCAGCGCGTTGCGGACGCCCATAACCTTCGCGCACAGCCTTGCGCGCGTCGGCCCGCCGTTTCAGTGTTAGCAGTGTCGGCGACGCCACGAAAATCGAGGAGTACGTTCCGACCACCACGCCAACCATCAGGTTCAAGGCGAAATCCTGAATTGCGCCGGTCGCGAAAATAAAGATTGCGCTGACCGCCAGCAACGTGGTCAACGAGGTGATCAGCGTGCGGCTCATACTTTGACTGATGCTGGTGTTTATGATCCGCTCGTAACTCGCGTCACGCATCAGCCCCGTATTCTCGCGAATTCGGTCGAAGATCACGATGGTGTCGTTTAGAGAATAACCGATTATCGTCAACACCGCCGCGATAGTTGCAACCTGTATCTCGATCTGCAGCGCGCCGATAAACACGAGCATAAAAGCTACGTCGTGAGCCAGCGCCGAGATCGCGGAGAGCGCATACCCGAGCTCGAACCGCACCCAGATATAGATCAGAATCAGGATCAGAGCTCCAAGTATCACGACCCCGGCCTGACCGGCCAGATCCTCGGTGAAGCGCCCGCCTACGTACGAGCGTTCGAGCTCCTCGACGGTTCCTTCTCCGAACTCGGTTTCCAACAGGCCGATGACGCGCCCGGCCATCACCTCGGAGAAGTTCTCGATCTCGCCTCTGTCGCGAACTCGAACCGAAAACTGCTGCTCGCCGGCCGGACCGATTGACTGAACCTGCAGGCCTTCCGGCTCGATCTCAGCCAAAGCGGCGCGGACGCCGGCTGTTTCGGTATCTACCGTCTCCGGATCAATCTGCAGGCGCTGCTCGAGCCCGGCCTGAAAGTCAATGCCGAGGTCAAAGCCTCCTTGTGCCACCGTGGCGGCAACTCCGCCAAGGATAAGCACGCCCGATATCGCCAGGGCGATAAATCGGTATTTTGTGAACTCATAGATGCGCTTCATCAAAGCCCCCAGCCAATACTCAGCTTACGCCTGCCAAGCCCCTCGGCAACAAAGTCGAAAATTAGTCGCGATACGAACAGCGCGGTGAACATCGAACAGACGATGCCGACCGCCAGGGTCACCGCAAAACCTTGAACCGGGCCGGTGCCGAGCTGCGACAGGAAGATTGCCGCGATGAAGGTCGTAATATTCGCGTCCATGATCGCCCAGAAAGCCTTGTTGAAGCCCGCCGTCACCGCTGCCTGCGAGCTCTTGCCGAGCCGGTACTCTTCTTTGATGCGCTCGAATATGATCACATTCGCGTCGACCGCCATACCCACCGTCAGGATGATGCCGGCGATACTGGTCAGCGTAAGCGTCAGGTTAAATACTGATAGAATCGAAACGATGAAAAAGAGATTGAGGATTAGAACGAGATCGGCGATGAGCCCCGCGCCCTTGTAGTACGCCGGCATAAACAGCACCACCAACGCCATACCGACCGCAATCGCGTACAGCCCAGCGCGAATCGTCTCGGCACCGAGGGCGGCCCCGATGCTCTGCTGGTTCATCACGACCAGATCTACCGGCAGCGCCGCAGTCCGCAACACCGTCGCGATATCGCGTGCTTCCTCTTGCGAGAACCCGCTGATACGAACCTGACCGGTCGGAATCTCCTCCTGAATGGTCGCGTACGCACGCACTTCGTCATCCATTACAATCGCCATACTCCGGCCGACGTTGTCGCGCGTCAGCCGAGCGAACGCGTCGGCGCCGCCGCGATCGAGCATGAAGTTGACCACCGGCCGATTCGTGAGCTGATCGCGACCGACTTGCGCCTCGGTGAGATGCTGGCCGGACAGGCCGTCTTCAGAGACGTCCTCCTTGATGGCGATATAGCGAACCACCCGGTCGATATCGTACTCGTCCTGCGTGACATACGGAACAACCCTGGTACCCGCGGGTACGAAGTCTAGTTCACCATCCTCGCCCGGGCTCCAGTCCGGATTCTCACGCTGATACTCGATCAGCCGCTCGGTAACCTCGTCGTCAACGATGTGAAAGTTCAGACTTCCGCGCCCCCGCAGAAACGCGTTCACCCGGTCGGGATCGTCATCGCCCGGGATCTCGACCAGAATGCGCGTCTCATCCTGTTTGCGTATTGACGGTTCGGTGACGCCAAACTGGTCAATCCGGCTCGAGAGTATCCGAATAGCGTTGTCAACCGCTTCCGTAAGCTGTTCCTGCGTCGGTTCCTGACCGAGTCTTTCAGCAAGGCTGTCCCGGTCCGCTTCGAGGGTAACGCTGAGCCCTCCCGAGAGGTCCAGCCCAAGCTGGACGATGCGCGAGCGCATCTCCTTTAATCGCTCGATCCGCTGCCGGTGATGCCGCTCGATAGTCTGGAACGCTTCCCGCTCATTACGGAACGCAAGCAGAACATCGCGCGCCGTCCACTGCTCCGGTATTTCACGATCGGCTAAGCGATAGTTTTCACGTGCGTAGTCCTTGATATAGGCGTACTTGTCAGGCACCGGAGCATCGGGGTCGGACTGCGCGAGCTCAGAGAGCTCAAGCAACGCCTCGCGGGCGGTCGACTGCGCGTACTCGCGAAGGTCATAGCGCGAGCCGGCCGCCAACTCAATGTCCTCATCCGGTATGAAGAAGTACCAGTTAATGGTTGGATACAGAAACACGCCGCTGACCGCGATCAGGGCGATTACGATTAGAAAGCGTAGTCTTTTACTCATTGTTCACCCCAGAGCCGACGCCGGAACCAGCCTAGTCGTTGGCGCGCTCTGCGTCGGCAGAACCATCGTCTCCGTCTGAATCGGAATCGTCATCCAGTTGTGCAACGGCAGCCTTGCCTTTCTTACCGCCGCCCTTGCCTTTGCTAATCACCGACGAGATCGCCGAACGGGAGAGCTCCAGCCTGGTGTCCGTGTCGACTTTCAACACAACCGTTTCATCCTTCATGCTCTGGATGATGCCTCGGATTCCGCCGATCGTCGCCACCTTGTCACCCTTTTGGAGCGCCGCAAGCATCGCCTTGGTCTCTTTCTGGCGTTTGTTCTGCGGCCGAATAATCAAAAAATAGAAAATCAAGAATACCAGCCCGAATGTTACCAGCGTGGGTGCCATCGTAGCTGGACCACCCCCTGCCTGAAGCAGCGGGAGGCTGTTCGTTAGGGTCATCATCGTATATCTTCCTTCGTGTCAGGATTACCGTTACGCTACCACGCGCACGGACTGCTGGTCAACCGAACCGCTCTACCCGCAGTTGGCAGCGGCGCGGCGGCGGTAGGGTTACACAGCGATTATCTTGCTTACTTCGCGGACCTCGTCCACACCGAACAGGCGCTTGAAATCGACGGTCTCCCCGGGCTCTGTGCCGGTCTGTTCACAGTAATAGCGAATAAACGCTTCGGTCTCAGCTTCGTCGCCCGAATACAGCGCCGAAGCGAATGCCGAACGGTACAGACCCCGCTCGGCGAGGTTCATCGTGCTCATCTTGCCGTACTTACGCTTCGCCTTAGCATCGACGATTGCAGCATTGCCATGATATCCGATCGTAAAAACGAAGTCCTCTCGCTTCACGTCGTCATCCTCGCACAGAATACGAAAAAGGGGAAGCCGGTTCCGACTTCCCCATTATATCGCGGCTGAAAGTTCGCGAACAGGCGGTTACATCATGCCGCCCATTCCACCCATGCCGCCCATGCCGCCCATGCCGGCGCCTCCGCCACCGTGATCTTCCTCTTCAGGGAGATCGGTGACCGCGCATTCGGTGGTGAGCATGAGCCCGGCGATCGAAGCCGCGTTCTGGAGAGCCGACCGGCACACCATTGCCGGATCGATGATGCCGGCCTTGACCATTGTGGTCCACTCCATCTTCTCGGCGTCGAAGCCCACGCCCTTCTTCTCGTTCTTGGCGCGGTCGGCAATTATCGCACCGTCGACACCGGCGTTGATCGCGATCTGGCGGATCGGTTCCTCAAGCGCGCGCATCACCAGACGGAAGCCCGCCCGTTCCTCTTCTACCAGCGCCGAAACATCGTGCTTATCGAGCACTTCCACCGCCTGGATCAGGCAGATGCCGCCGCCCGGAACGATGCCCTCAGCGATGGCAGCACGAGTTGCCGACAGCGCGTCTTCAACGCGATGCTTCTTCTCCTTCAACTCGGTCTCGGTTGCCGCACCGACGTTGATAACCGCGACGCCTCCCGCGAGCTTCGCGAGCCGCTCCTGCAACTTTTCGCGATCGTAGTCGGAGGTGGTTTCCTCGATCTGCGCCTTGATCTGGGCGATGCGATCCTTGATGTCCTGCTGCTTACCGGCGCCGTTTATGACGGTCGTGTTCTCCTTGTCGACCTTGACGGTCTGCGCGCTTCCGAGCTGACCGATCTCGGTGCTCTCGAGCTTCAGCCCGAGCTCTTCGGAGATGACCTGGCCGCCGGTGAGAACGGCGATGTCCTCGAGCATGGCTTTGCGGCGGTCACCGAATCCCGGCGCCTTTACCGCGCACGCCTGCAAGGTTCCCCGGATCGTGTTGACGACGAGCGTCGCGAGCGCCTCGCCTTCAATGTCCTCAGCGATGATCAGGACCGGCTTGGAGTTCTGCGCCACCTTCTCGAGAATCGGCAACAGGTCCTTCATGCTGGAAATCTTCTTGTCGTAGATCAGAATGTAGGGATTCTCGAGCACCGTAGTCATGGTGTCACGGTTGGTCGCGAAGTACGGGGAAACGTACCCGCGGTCAAACTGCATACCCTCGACGAACTCGGTGGTGCTTTCGATGGTCTTGGACTCTTCGACGGTAATCACCCCGTCCTTGCCGACCTTCTCCATCGCTGCCGCGATCTCGTTACCGATCTCGTGGTCGTTGTTAGCCGAGATCGAAGCAACCTGTGCAATCTCTTCCTTGTCCTTGATGACCTTGGACTGCTTCGCAATCTCATCGACTGCGATGATGACGGCACGATCGATTCCGCGCTTCAACCCCATGGGATTCAAACCGGCAGCCACCGCTTTAAGCCCCTCTTTGATCATGCTGTAGGCGAGAACCGTAGCGGTGGTAGTACCGTCGCCGGCTACGTCGTTCGTCTTGGTCGCGACTTCCTTCAGAAGCTGCGCTCCCATATTCTCATACGCATCCTCGAGCTCAATCTCCTTGGCGACCGAGACGCCGTCCTTCGTAACGGTCGGAGCGCCGAACTTCTTGTCGAGCAGAACATTGCGCCCTTTAGGGCCGAGCGTTACCCGCACTGCCCGGGAGAGTTGCTCGACACCGCTCAACAGTGATCGTCGTGCATTCTCATCGAACCTCAGTTGTTTAGCCATTTCGACTCCCTCTTCATCCAGATATAAAATTGAAATGTGGGTTCCTATAAAGGTATACGGTTTGACCGATTCACCGGTAAGATACAAAGGAATGGCGGCTTCATCAAGACAAATTTTTCAATTTTGTGGTTCACTGCAGCAGAAACGTGCGCCATGCGATTTAATCGTTTCCGCTTCTGTGGTACAACATCTCCAGTATGGCACATCGTCGACCTCGCAACCACAGTATCGTCATAATCGTTCCCACCTCCGCGGGCAGACATCAAGCCGCATACGTTGAGGAGGCGAGCGAGATCGTCACCGCCTGTCCCCTGCTTCACGACCGCCCGGTGACCTGGAGCTTCAGCGCAGTCGGCGTTGCCGAGGATGACCCGCGCAGGCGCGAACGAATCCAACGCAGGTTTCAGCTGCGACAACAGCAGGCAGGCGACGAAATCGCACCGATCGGATATGCCGGCGCGCCGAATGTATACCTCGGTCTGCGCGAGTTGCAGCTGGAGCTCGACTGGGCTGTTCTGAATCCGTGGGATACCGGGTTAGACACCTTATTCGGAGGCGAGAAGCGTATCTATATTCCGGCTGCCGCCGATATGCGTCGCGTCGATGCGAAACGCATCTACGGCGAACGCGCCGATATCTGGGTAAGCGGCTACCTGCCTCGCACCGCGCGATCGGGCTCGCGCCTGATCTGCTACGAACGCGGACAGGCTTACGCGCTGCCGTTGATCTTTTTGACCCCGGAATGGCGCGCCGAGATCGTAGCTCGGCGCAAAGACCCCGGCAGCGAGCTACTCAAACAGCTCAGACGGCAGTTACGCCGTCAGTCGTACGCGGTGAGCATGCTGGTTATAGAGACCGACGAGCAGTTGGAGATGCTGCGATCGTTCCTGACGCTGATGGATTCCGACAGTCCTCGAAGACGCCCCGGCGAGCTCGTTCCGCTGCAGACCGCTCTTGAGTACCGGGTGGCCGAGACCGGGCCCCAGTGTCGCATCGGGATGCCGCCGGACGACCCTGAGTGGCTGACGCGGGTCCTGGCTGCCGCCGAACGTCGCGCGGCTGCTGCCGAGGAGGAGGAATACTCGCGCACGGTTCTCCGCCTGCTGGGGGGGTACGGGCCGGTGCCGAGCTCCTGGGCACACCGCCAAACGGTTCGCGATACTGCGCTGTCGGTGGGTGCGAGTATGCTCGGCCACGCCGCAATCAGCGAAGGCAAATGCACGGCCGAGCTCGAAAATGGGAGGCTTTCGGCATTCAGTTACCGCGGCGAGAACCTCCTCGCCCCCGGCGCTATTGAGCTCAAACTCAGCATCGATGGTCGCCTGTATGAGCTGGAACCGGAGAGCGCGGTTTCGTTCGAGATCGGCAACGCGCGCGGTCTGCGAGCCATTTTATCACTTCGTCACCCCAGTATCGGGGCCGACCCGTTGCGCGCCTGGATCGACTACTTCTTCGTCGAGGCTTCACCGCATCTGGTACTCGAGCTAGGGTTCGATTGGCCGCGTCTTACCGGCTCCGGCTCGCTCCCGCTGAGAGGCTCGCGGCTGTTGACGATGCCGATAGCCCGACTGGGGACCGACGACGCGCTTGGGATCGCCGCTTACTATCCCGACGGCAGCGGGTACCGGCTTACCCTTCACGGCGGCGATGAGCTCGGCACCGACAGCGTGTGCGGTTGGAGTTTTCTGTTCCGCCACGGCGGAAAGAATCTCGGCATCACGTTTCTGGATCCGGTCAGTAAGCCGACTCTCTGCTGCCCATTGGCAGTCAGCGCGGACAGCCGCGAGACGGATGTGTTGCTCACACTCGGGCCGAGTTACGATGCGCTTGACCCGCATCTACTCAGCAGCACCCGCGAACGCCGAACGATCCTGCTCAGCCCCTCGCCGATCGATTCAGCCGGAATCGAGCAGCTCTCGCGGACGCTGGGCCAGCTGCTCACACGGTGGGGCACTCTCCCCCACTCCGAGCTCTGAACTCGTTACCAGCTTCGGCCCCATCGGGAGCGCCCACCCCGCTTCCCGGAGAGAGTCGAACGACACCTTCCGCGACAACCGCAGCGACTCACGGTCGGCGGCCTACGAGGATCTCGCCGCTGATATAGTTGCGCCGCTCGCCCGAGCCGTTCTCAAGCACTAATCGCCCATCCGAATCGGCCTCAATCACAGTCCCGCCGACGACCTTCCCATCCGGCGCCCGGAAGCTCACCTCGCACCCTCGCATGTAGAGCCGGTCGTTCACGGCGGCGAGCATTGCCGGGCCAAAGCGCTCCTCACGCTTAAGATGCACCTGCAGGCGCGCGAGGATATCTACGAACAGCTTATAGCGCGCTACCGGGCCGCCCCACATTTCGCGCAGCGCAATTGCGCGCCCCTTGATCTCCGGCGGGAACCCACGCTGATTGCAGTTGACCCCTACCCCCGCGAGAACTGCGTTGTCCCGGTAGCGGCAGAGCACGCCCGCGAGCTTGCGGTCGCGAAGATAGAGGTCGTTCGGCCATTTCAGCCGCACCGGCTCTGCGGTCCAAGACTCCACCGCCTCCGCCACACCCAACCCCACAACCAGCGGAGTAAGACCGAAGCGCGCCGGGGGCTCACTCCGGGAGGAAACCGTCTCGAGCCGCAGGAGCACGGTAAACAGCAGTGAACTGCCGGGCTTCGCTGCCCAACTGCGAGCGGCACCGCGTCCCCGCCCCGCGCTTTGGTACTCCGCGATCACAACCGTTCCGTGCGGGTCCCCCGCCGTCAGCCGCTCGCGCGCGCGCTCCATCGTCGAGTCGGTGCTGAGGTGGCGGTAGATTGGGGATCCGCCGAACGGGTTACAGCTTCCGTCGGCACATCTGCGGCTGAAACGTACGCTCACGATAGGTTCTCATAAGTGACGCCGCCCGTCCCAGCGTCAACGGCAAACCGCACGCGCTTTAGCGGTTCGCCGACGACGTAACAGGCAGTCCCGATCACAACCGTCACCCCCGGGTACACTCGGCCTTCCACCGCAATCTGCGCCTCACCATTGGCTACCGCCTGCTCGGAAAGCTCCCCGACCTGAGCCGCCAGCAGTTCCAGAACCCGAGCGAGTTCGGCGCGGCGCCGCTCGCGCCTCGGCGTCGGAGAAAGCGCGATTCTGCGATCGAGCTGGCTCAACTCCTCGAGCAGCTCTTCACGCCGTTCTCTCAGCTTTTGCAGTTTCCGTTCGGCGATGAAGTTCACACCGGCGACGACCGTAGTCGGCGTCTGCGCGTCGTTTCCGAGCTGATTGCAGAGAATCGAGCCGCCGGCACGAACCTCGCTACCGATTATCCGCCCACGCTTCCCGGTACGCAACTCGCCCAGACAGTAGACGCGCGACTTGAGGATGCCGCCTGCAATGCTCACCGATGATTTGGATTCGACGACCGAGTTCTCGATAAACTTGGCGGCTATATCACCAACCACGCGCACCAGCCCCTGCCCGCGGCCGATGATTCCGCCGCGAGCCTTCAGCATCCCTTTACAGAAGACCTCGAACGCGTCCAGGGTGCCGTGGCACTCAAGATCACCCCCGGCCCACACCCGGAAGCGATCCTTCACCAGTCCGGTGATGACGACGTTACCCGGGAAATTGATATGCCCGGTAGTGTAGTCCACATCGCCGGCGATCTCGAGCGTGTCTTCAACCCAAAACTGCGTTCCGTCGGTAACGAACCGTCCGCTGCAAGCGGCGAATACTCGACCGCCCTCGCTGACCGTGTTTCTCCCTGCCTGGAGCTGGGGCGCGGCCTGCGTGCCGCGCAGTACGAGCTCACCGCGCACACTCTGCCCGTCGCGTCCCGGTTCGAAGCTTCGAGTGAACGCAAGCTCCTCACCGCGCTTCACCACGACATAGGGCGAACGACTGCGGTAGTCGAGCGGCTCGCTCTCGGCGCTGTTCTGATTTCCGGCCTCACCCGATTTGCCCGATTCGCCGGACCCGCCCGATCCGCCGGACCCCTCTGCCGGCCGAGGGCGCAGCACCAGTTGTTGGGGCTTATCCGGGGTTGGGCTCTTCCCACGCGCGATTACGCAGTTCTCAACCGCACGCCCCGCGTTGCACGCCTGCATCGCTTCTACGAGAGCGTGGCGGTCCACTCCATAGGTCACTCCGGCGCCCTCGAGAACATGGTCCAAATAGCGCTCGCTAAGCTGCCGCCCCCGCTTTCCGGCCGGCCGCAGGGTGACCATCGCCTGCATCCCGTCGGCTGATAGCGTCACCTCCGCCCGGGCATCGGTGCCTTTGGCACGCCGGCCGCGATCATGCGAGTCGTCGCGATTATGCGCCCGCTGATTCTCGTGCGTAGTCATGGCTACTGTTCGGCGCCCCGCTGTCGGCGCCCTGCGCCTCCCTGTTACTATTCCCTCTTCCGCACCCTCTATTATCGGCGAAACAGCCGAGCTCATGCAAATCCGGCACCTGAATCCGGCACCTGACGGAGCAACGGTCTCCTCTACAGGCTTGATCAATTCGGCCTACGCACGTAAGTTTATACGTAGATCGCGAATAACCATACACTCATCAGAGGCCCATCGTGAAAGAACGCGCGCAGCGGCTCAAGGCAGTCAAGAGGATAATCCGCGAGAACCTGGTGACCAGCCAGGAGGAGCTTCTGCGGTTCCTCCAGGAACACGGTTATAGGATTACCCAGGCGACGTTGTCGCGCGACCTAAAGGTGCTCAAGGTCGCCAAGTTGTCGCGTGGGCCGGCGGGGTATTACTATGCCCTACCGAGCGAGGAAGAGCGCAAGGAGTCCGAACGCAATTACGTGTACGACTTCACCCGCGGCTACGTCTCGATCAAGTTCTCGCACAACATCGGAGTGATTCGTACGCTAAACGGTCACGCCGACAGCGTCGCGATCGCCCTTGACAACCTGATCGACGATGTAGTACTCGGCACGATCGCCGGTGACGACACCGTGCTCGCGGTCCTGGATCAGAACGCGACCGCGGATCAGTTCATGAGCTCGCTCCGGAAATACGTTCCCGAGCTGGAGGAATAGCCCGTATGAAGGCAGCAGTACTCGGCGCAACAGGATACGCCGGCGTGATCCTGCTTCGCATCCTCGCCCATCACCCCGAGATCAGCGCGGTGCTGCCAGTCTCCAGCTCCGCGGCCGGCACGCCGCTCGCGGAGCTCGATCCCGGGCTGCCCGCGGAGCTGCTCCGAAAGACAACCTCGGTCGCCGGCCGCTGCATCGGCTACGATGAGGCAGCCGCCGATAGCCCGGAGGTGGTGTTCGCGGCGCTTCCTCCACTGAGCTCAGCAGCGCACTGCGACCCTTTCTACGAGCAGGCGGTGGTGATCGACCTTTCCGCGGATTTTCGTATCCCTGACGCGCGGGTATTCGAACGTGCCTACGGCGCATCTCTCCCGCGCCCGGAGCGGGCGGCGGCGGCGGTGTACGGGCTAAGCGAGCTCGCAACCGAGGAGATCAGGACGAGCAACGTCATCGCGAACCCCGGATGCTACCCCACAGCCTCGCTCCTCCCCCTCGTCCCGCCGGCGGCAGCGCGCTTGATCCGCAAAACGGTAGTGATCAACGCCATGTCCGGCATCTCCGGCGCCGGGCGCAAGGCCGAAACCAACCTGTTGTTCGTCGAGCGCGCCGAGAACGCGGGCGCTTACAAGCCGGGGCGGACACACCGGCATTGGGCTGAGATCGATTACCAGCTGGCGCACCTCGGCGCAAAGCTCCCCACCCTGTTTACTCCCCATCTCGTGCCGCTGAAGCAGGGCTTGGCGGTCACTACCGTCGCGACGCTGCAGCCGGGGGTCGAGGAGTCGCAGATTCGAGCCTGTCTCGCAGAGCGCTTCGAATCGGCGCCGTTCGTGCGGCTCACCGGGCCGCGCATCCCTGAGACCCGACACGTGCGCGGTTCAAACCGCTGCGATATCGGCTGGCGAGTCGAGGGGGAGCACCTGTATCTGTTCTCGGTGATCGATAACCTCTGGAAGGGAGCCGCGGGGCAGGCGGTGCAGAACATGAACATCCGGTTCGGATTGCCGGAGACTACCGGACTGCCCGACGCCGGTGAGCTATGAGGAGATCGCGATGACCGCACCAGCGAACGACCGTGAGGGAGCTCCCGAACCACGATCCGGCCCGGGGCCGGGGGGCGAAAGCGCGGCGGGCACACGCCCGGTGGTGGTGAAGATCGGCGGGCGCATCGCAGCCGACCGCTCAAAGCTCGAACCGGTGTTGCTGGGCATCGGCGAACGTGCCTCGGTCTACGCCCCCACCATCCTGGTTCACGGCGGAGGCAACGAGGTGACATCGTTCTCGCGACGGCTGGGCCTGGAGCCGCGCTTCGAAGGCGGCGTCCGCATCACCACAGCCGAGGAGATGCCGCTTGTCGAGATGGTGCTCGGCGGCAGCGCGAACACGGCGCTTGTTCGGCGCCTGCAGGCTACCGGTGTCCCGAGTGTCGGAATCACCGGCTGTGACGGCGCCTCCGTACTCGCGCAACCGGTTAGGGACCGTGACGGAGCACTAACCTGCACCGGCCGTGTAACCCGGGTAGCACCGGCGCTGTTCACGCAGCTGCTGTCGGCCGGGTACGTCCCGGTACTGGCGTCGATCGCGATGGATTTCAGGGGAAGCGCATTGAACATCAACGCCGACGAGATCGCGTTCGAGGTAGCCAAGGCGGTAGCGGCCGAAGCGCTGGTATTTATCGCCGACACCAAAGGCATCTTGAAAGGCGGCGAACCGATCTCGGCGATCACCCCCGGCGAAGTCGAGAGCGAGATCGCTGCCGGAGTGATCCAAGGCGGAATGATCGTCAAGTCGCGTTCCGCGGTCGACGCGCTCGCAACTGGATTAGCGCGCATCGTGATCGGCAGCTGCGACAGCGTTTCGGAGTTTGCAGAACTGGTCACAGGAGAGATTGGAACGAGGATTTCCCATGAATGATTACCAGATCGATCACGCCGCGATTGCGCGGGGCGTACCGTATCCGAACAACTATAACAACGAGCTATTGACATTCGCGCGCGGAAAAGGGGTCTATCTGTACGATACCGCCGGGCGGCGCTATCTCGACCTGGGGTCGGGCATCGCGGTCAACGCGCTCGGGTACGGCCGCCGGGATCTCGCCCGCACCGCCGCACGGCAAATGCGACGTCTGATCCACGTCTCCAACCTGTTTGCGAACGAGCCTGCACTGCGGGTTGCCGAGCGCCTGTTGCGCACTGCCTCCGGGGTGATGCGGGAACCGCCGGTGGCGGTTCACTACGGCAACAGCGGCTCGGAGGCCAACGAGGCGGCGCTGAAGTACGCGCGGTTGCACGCGCTTCGCTCCCGAGGCGCCGGGCATCACAAGTTTCTCTGCTTCGAGAACGGCTTTCACGGACGGACTATTGGAGCGCTGGCGGTCACGCCGAACCCGAAGTATCGGGACCCGTTCCTCCCGCTCCTTCCTGATATCACCGTGTGTCCCTACAACGACGGGAACGCCCTCGAGCGGACCATGAGCAGCGAGTACGCCGCGGTAATCGTCGAAGTCGTGCAGGGCGAGGGTGGCTTACAGGTGATGACGCCGCAGTTTGCTGCAACGCTCAGCCGGCTCTGCGCTCAACACGACGTACTGCTGATCGCCGATGAAGTACAGACCGGACTCGGGCGCACCGGCACGTTGTACGCCTCCCAGCAACGCGAGCTCAAGCCCGACATCATTACGCTTTCAAAGCCGCTGGCCGGCGGGCTACCGCTGTCGGCAACCCTGATTCCTGATCGGGTGAACCGCCTTCTCAATCTGGGAGAGCACGGCAGCACGTTCGGCGGCGGGCCGGTGACGACTGCGGTTGCGGAACAGGTGCTTGCCACCATTGAAGCGCCGCGGTTTCAGGCCCAGGTGCAACAGCGTGCGCGCGAGCTCGATACTCTGCTCGACAGCCTTCGATCAGCCCGGCACAGCGTAACCGGAGTTCACGGGCTCGGGCTTTTGCGCGGCGTTGAGCTCGCGGTCGACGCCGCGCGCGCGGCAACCGTACTGCCTACCGTTCTCGAACGGATGCGGGCCGCCGGCGTGCTGATACTGCGGTCCGGGGCCAACGTGGTTCGCATCGCACCGCCGCTGACAATCACAGCCGATGAGCTCGAACGCGGGATTACGGCGCTTGACCGCGAGCTTCGGCAATTGGAATCGGAAAACTGGTTTGAAACAGGAGGGACTAAATAACATGGCCGAGGAACAGACAATCAAGAAGATCGTACTGGCGTATTCGGGCGGACTCGATACGTCGATTATCATCCCGTGGTTGCGCGAGAACTACCCCGGCGCGGAGGTGCTGTGTGTCTGCACCAACGTCGGTCAGGTGGAAAACTGGAAAGCGATGGAGAAGAAGGCGATCGCCTCGGGAGCCTCTTCCTATGAGCTGGTTGATATTCGCGAGGAGTTTGTCAGCGAGTTCCTGTTCAGACTCCTGCGGGCCGGAGCAGTGTACGAAGGCAAGTACCTGCTCGGAACATCGGTCGCTCGCCCGCTTCAGGCGAAGGTGCAGGTCGAGATAGCGCTTCGGGAGGGAGCCGACGCCGTGGCGCACGGCTGCACCGGCAAAGGCAACGATCAGGTTCGTTTCGAGCTTACCTATAAGGCACTTGCCCCTCACCTGCAGGTGATTGCACCCTGGCGCATGTGGGATATCCGTTCGCGCACACAGGCGATCGAGTACGCGAAGAAGCACAACGTCCCTCTCGGCGACATCTCGGAGAAAAACATCTATTCGCGCGATTGGAATATCTGGCATATGAGCCACGAAGGGGGCGAGCTGGAAAGCCCGTGGAACCGACCAAGCGAAGAGATGTTCCAGCTCACCAAGTCGCCTCAGGACGCTCCCGATCAGGAAACAGAGATCACGCTGACGTTCGAGAGGGCGCGCCCGGTCGCTTTGAACGGCGAGAAGCTCGGTGCGGTCGAGATGGTCGAACGCCTTAACGAGCTTGGCGGTCAACACGGCATCGGGCGTACCGACCTTGTCGAAACCAGGCTCGTGGGGATGAAGAGCCGCGGAGTCTACGAAACGCCGGCAGGCACGATTCTGTTCCGCGCGCTGCGCGAGCTGGAAATGATCACGCTGGACTTTGAGACGCTCGGGATGAAGAATCAGCTGGCGCTCAAGTATGCCGACATCGTGTACGCCGGAAAGTGGTTCACACACTTTCGCGAGTCGATGGACGCCTATATGGAGACAGCCTCGGAGTACGTCAGCGGAGACGTGCGGATCGCGCTGTACAAGGGCAACGTGATCGTGACCGGTCGCCGCTCCCCGTATTCACTGTATCTTGAAGATCTGGCATCGTTCGGCGAAAGCAGCTATGATCACAGAGATGCAACCGGGTTCATCAACCTCTACGGCCTGTCGACCGGGGTAGAAGCCATAGTTCACCGAAAAGCCCCGAGCGAAGGCGGCCCCGCCGAGGAAATGAAGGCGATGGCCGGTTTTCATGAGAAATAGGCACCTGAAGACTAACAACGCCACAGGAACAGACGGGGGCGAACCATGAGCACTATTCGGTACCAGGACCTGGATTCTCTAAAAAGCTTCGGCGAGCTTCGGCGAGCTTCACCGATAGACCTACCGGCGCTGCTGAGGAGCGACGCCGGACGGCGAGTGGAGCAATACACTGCGCCGATTGTCGACGGCATGCATTACAATTTTGCTGCCAAGGCCGTCGACGACACCCTTGTTGAGCTGCTGCGGAGCCTGGCGCATGAGGCACAGTTGCTCGAGAAGTACCGGGCCACTGTGAACGGCGAGATCATGAACACTGGCGAGCAACGTATGGTTCTGCACCACCTCACTCGCGGCGAGATCGGGCAGGACGTCAATGTGAACGGGCGCAGCCTGCCCCGCTTCTACCGCGACCAACACCAACGCGCCTTTGCTTTCGCGGAAAAAGTACATACCGGCGAGATTGTGGGCTCAACCGGCAAGCAGTTCGACATGGTGGTGCAGATTGGGATCGGTGGCTCGGACCTCGGACCGCGGGCAATCTTCTACGCCCTGCAGAACTACGTCCTACATGACCATGGTGAACAGCCTCTGCAGGCGCACTTTATTTCGAATGTTGACCCGGACGACGCTGCCACTATGCTTGCCGAGATCAATCCGGAGACGACGTTATTCGTGCTTGTCTCCAAGAGCGGTACCACGCAGGAAACCCTGACCAATGAGGCGTTCGTCGTTGATGCGCTCGAACAGACCGGCATTTCCGGATTACAGCCTCGAAAACACATCGTCGCGGTCACCAGCGAGACCAGCCCGTTGGCGCGCAGTTCCGAGTATCTGGATGCGTTCTACATCGACGACTATATCGGCGGTCGCTACTCGAGCACCAGCCCGGTAGGCAGTGTGGTCCTGAGCCTCGCATTCGGCCCGTCGGTTGTGAAGCGGTTTCTGGCCGGTGCTCACAGGGCCGATCTCGCGTCGCTCGAAAATCCGGCGGAACGCAACGCCGCGTTACTCGACGCGCTGATCGGGGTTTACGAGCGCAACGTGCTGGGCTATTCAGCGACGGCGGTCTTGCCCTACAGCCAGGCACTGTCACGGTTTCCTGCCCACTTGCAGCAGCTCGATATGGAAAGCAACGGTAAACGCGTAAACCGCTTTGGCGAGCCGGTAGCTTACGGCACCGGACCGCTGGTATTCGGCGAACCGGGCACCAACGGGCAGCACAGCTTCTATCAGCTGCTGCACCAGGGGACCGATATAATCCCGATGCAGTTTATCGCATTCCGGCGGTCACAGCTGCAGCAGGATCTCGAGTTCGAAGGGTCGAGCAGCCAGCGCAAACTCAACGCCAATCTGATCGCTCAGATTGTCGCCTTTGGTATCGGGCAACACAACGAGGACGCCAACAGGAACTTCCCCGGTGGAAGACCCTCAAGCCTGATCTACGCCGAGCGCCTGACCCCTGAGGTTCTCGGAGCGCTGCTATCGCACTTTGAGAACAAGGTGATGTTCCAGGGGTTTGCGTGGAACATCAACAGTTTCGATCAGGAAGGGGTACAACTCGGAAAGGTCCTCACGAAGCAGATCCTCGCTGAGGACGACACCGCACCCCCGGCGATCACCGCCTTGCGCACGCTGCTCGGGGTATAGCTCCCGGTGGTCATTGCCGTGCGGAAGCGGTGCGGACGTGCGCTCCGGCCCAGCTGCGGCAGTTAGCGCCGGCGCCCGTAGGGTTCCCGGACAGTTGCGACACGCATCGCCGCGGTGCCGGCCGCGCCGGGCTACAGCGCCGCTGCGAGCCTGGATGCGACCTGGGCACTAAGGCTGTTATCGCTGACTGCAAGCGCTTCATCCAGCGCTCGCCGCGCCGCTCCGGTGTTACCCAAACCGTAGTAGGCCGCACCGAGAAGAACATAGCCGGTAGCCCGGTGACGCGTGTCGGTGACCTCATCATGGATGAACCGGTTCAGCTCCGTAATGGCGTCTCCGTAGGCCGCCTGCTCGAGCAGCATTGCACCGTGCAGGAGCGCGTAGGCTTCCGCGAGCGGCTCGAACTCAGGATCCGAGATCGCCTCGATGTGCGCGTATGCGCCGGGAAGGTCGTTATTCAATCGCGCGACGTAGGCTGCGGTCAACAACGCAGCTGCATGCAGCTCGGAGCCCTCCGCCAAAGACTCGAGCGCACCGTCGAGGTGGATAGAAGCGGAAACCGGCCGGCGTTCCGCCGCTGCCGTAACGGCGTTCACCAGCTGCAACAACCCCGTGTCGTCGATCGCCTCTGCGACAGCCCGGCAGGGCCATTCGACAACCCGTTCCGGCAGCTCCGGTAACTCCGGTAGCTCCACGGCGGCTTCCGCGTCCGGCAGCTCAGCCGCGAGGTAATCAACGGTCATGGGCAAGGCATGTGCGCAAACGGCGTTTACCACATTGAACAGCGTCTGTTCAAGGAGCTCCGGCACTCCGGCGGAGTAGAGCAGCTCCTGATGCGCGAACAACTCATCGGCGCGATATGCCCCGCGGCGATTGAGCCACAACAGGCGTTCCCCCTGACGCAGGACCAACTCGGACCCGGCACCTAAGCGTACCGCGGTGACGTCCTCGTCAAGCTCCTCATGCCGATCGACCACTGTCCAGTCGCGGCCCCGCAGCGCCTCCACCCGGCCCTCGAGCTCCACCACCTCCAGAGCGGCCGCTGGCACGAGCACCGGCAGAGCGACCGTAAACAGCACTGCCAAGGCCGTATTACGTATCTGCACGTTCTTACCCCTCAGCCTGCCGCGGCTGACCGAATTACGAATCAACGTCTGCGTATGCCGAAAAACACAACTCCTGCTACCGCGCCGATTCCGCCGGCAAGCAGGACGTTGCGGCGCGCATGACTGACTCCGCGTAACTGCTGCGAAACCTCATCAAAAAGCCCGCGGGGTGGCGATAACAGCTCGGCAAGGCCGATGTACTCGCCGCCGACACGCCCGAACAGAGCGTACCCCACGATCAGACCGATTGCCGCAAAGCATAGAACCACGATGAACAGCTGTCTCATTTCGATATTGTCCTTCACTTTCAAATTATGTCACAAATCCACGATAACGCAAGATGCAGCCGGACGGTCCGGCAGCAAAACCGGAGCTCGTCGTCTTGGGTCACTTGGGTCACTGCCGGTTTGACCGCGATCGGACTGTCGTGTAGTATTCCCGGTATCGTCGAAGGCATTATTGTTGGAGGAAAGACTCGATATGAAACGCAAGTACAATTTTTACGCCGGACCGTCCACCTTACCGTTACCGGTACTAGACGAGATTCAGAGGGAAATCGTCGATTACCGAGGCCATGGACTCTCGATCATCGAAACAAGCCATCGCAGCAAAGAGTATGACGCAATTCACCACGAAGCAATCGCCAACATCCGAGAGCTGCTTGAAGTGCCTGATGACTACCATATACTGCTGCTCGGCGGCGGCGCCTCACTGCAGTTCGGGATGGTGCCCCTGAACTTCCTGCATTTCGTCGGTGAGCAGGCATCGGCGGACTATGTGGTAAGCGGCGCCTGGGCCAAGAAAGCCTATGGCGATGCCGCCAAGCTGGGCACGGTCAACGCGATCTTTGACGGCAAAGAGCACAACTACATGACGCTGCCGGCAGCCGGCTCAATTTCGCCCACCCCCGGCGCCCGCTACCTGCACATAACCTCGAACGAGACTATCGGTGGCGTACAGTTTCAGAGCTGGCCGGACACCGGAGAAGTGCCGCTCGTGGCCGATATGTCGAGTGATATCATGAGCAGGCGTATTCCGGTGGAGCGCTTCGGCATAATCTATGCCGGCGCCCAAAAGAACCTTGGGCCGGCAGGGGTTACGGTGGTGATCATCCGCAACGACCTCATCGAGCAGACACCGTCGCAATTGCCCGATTACCTCAGCTACCGCGTGCACGCCGAGAAGGAGTCGTTGTTCAACACTCCACCGGTCTTTTCGGTGTACGCCCTTAACCTCGTCCTGCGTTATCTCAAGCAGCAGGGAGGCATTACGCCGCTCGAAGACGCCAACAAGGAAAAGGCCGATCTGCTCTATAAGGCGATCGAAGACAGCGACGGCTTCTACCGCTGCCCGGTAGATGAACGCTACCGCTCGCGCATGAACGTAGTATTCCGAATCGCCGACGAAACGCTCGAGCCGGTGTTCCTCGAGGAAACGGCAAAGCACGATATGGTAGGTCTCAAGGGCCATCGAAGCGTCGGCGGGTTGCGCGCTTCACTGTACAACGCAATGCCGGTAGCCGGCGCCGAGGCGCTGGCCGACCTGATGCGGTCGTTCGCAGCGCGGCACGCCTAGTTGTTACCGTCCGCCGGCGTTCGGTTTCGTCGACAGAGGCCGTGGGAAATCGAGGGCGAGGTATGTTCGCAGCCGGCACGCATATTGGGTTCCGAAGAACAACGCAAGGAGGGGGAGGTTGAAGTTCCTGCCCGCGGTCGTCTCATACTTTTTTCAGGACCGAACGGCGAAAGCCAATGTAGCTTCCCTTCTCAGATTCGTCGTGGTTCTCGCCGCGATGATGGTTGTCTACAGCTTCGTATTCCAGCTCATTATGGCACTCGAGGGCAGGACCTACTCGTTCGTACACGGCATCTACTGGACGGTTGTTACGATGACCACACTCGGGTACGGCGACATCACCTTTACTTCCGACCTCGGAAAGGCGTTTTCAGTGCTTG
>PUPD01000242.1 GCA_003552985.1 Spirochaetaceae bacterium | reverse complement strand
GCACATCCGCGCCGTAGGTGAGTGGTAAGGCATACGAAAGCGGTTGCAGCCACACCGGTAAGGCCGCCACCGGTATGAACAGCCCGCAGAGAAAGATCATTGGAAACCGAAAGAAATTCGAAAACGTCTGGGCTTCAAAAACTTCGCGTACCGAGACGGCGATGAAAAGTCCCAGAAACGTTGAGCTCATCGCGATGAGCACCACGACCGCAACGAGATGCGTCCACACGATTCCACCGAGGTCTACGATGAACGCTGCGATCGCTACCGGGATGAATGCGTTGGCGGTTCCGAAGATAATCGCGCCGGCGGTCTTGGCAAGCATTAGAAGCTCAAGCGAAATTGGGGCGAGGAGCAGGCGCTCGAACGACCGGCCCTTCTTTTCAAAGGTTACGGTAACGGCGAGCATGCTGGTGGTGCCAAACAGAACCGACACGCTCATCACTCCCGGCAGTATCTCGGGGATGGTCTCTACTCCGGCGCCGGAACGGGTGAAGAAAGCCGCCGTCCACGCTATTGGAAAAACCAGCCCCCAGCTGATGTTCGGCGGTTTCAGGTAATAGGCGCGCATATCCTTACGCAGGATACTCCAGAATGCAATCCAACGTTTCATCCGGCAGCTCCCGTCTTAGCATTGTCGGCGTTGTTCTCGCGCATGCGTCCGGCCTCAATGCCGGTGATGCGTACAAACACCTCCTCCAGCGACGGGCGAACCCGGCGCGCCTCGAAGATTGCCGCGCCCTGGTCCTCCAAAAGCCGTACCAGCGGCCCAATCGAGAGCTCCTCAGCAGACTCGATCCGCAGCGCGGTATCGCCAACAAAGCGAGCGGTGACGTACGGAAAGGCGCGGGTGATCTCGCTGCAGGGAGAGCGCAACGCGCCCCCGAGCTCGAACTGCACGACATAGTGCTGCTGATTCTGTTGCATCAAGCGTTCGATAGTATCGACTCGGATCACCTGCCCGGCAACGATGAATGCCACGCGGTGACACAGGCGCTCAGCTTCCTCGATGTAGTGCGTTGTCAGGAATACCGTCATCCCGCCGGCGTTGAGATCCTGAATCAGGCGTCGTATCTGGCGGGCGCTTGCGACGTCGATGCCGCTCGTCGGCTCGTCAAGAAACAGGATCGGTGGAGAATGGATGATTCCGGCTGCGATCGTGAGTTTCCGTCGCATCCCCTTGGAGTAGGTCCCGAACCTGCGTGCGGCGGCGGCTGTGAGGTCGAACTGCCGAAGGAGTGCGTCTGCGCGGCTCTCGCGCTCGCGCCTCTGCATCCCGTACAGCGCTCCGCAGAAGCATAGGTTCTCGTAGCCGGTCAGCTCAGGGTAGAGATTGCTCTCATCGGGAACCACACCCATCAGATGCTGCGCGGCCTTGGGGTCGCGTGAGGTGTCGATTCCGCCAATGCAAACGCTTCCTGAGTCAGGCCGCGCCAGCCCGGTGAGGATATTGATGGTGGTGGTCTTCCCAGCCCCGTTGGGGCCAAGGAAGCCGAACACCTCCCCCGGCGCTACCGAGAAACTGGTGTTAACGACGGCGTGTACCGAGCCGAAGCTCTTTGCGAGCCGGGCAACCTCGATCGCCTGCCTGGTCCGGGGCGCTTTTTTGCTGTCGGCGTCCATCGCTTTGCTCCTCCTGCGTGGCTCAACACCGTCGGTAGGTGGGCGGCTTCTGAGTCAGCATCCTTCGCACTCCTCGGAGTCCGTTTCGGCGGGACCGAGGAGCTCATGCACGCGCCCATGCCAGGCGGCGAGGCGCTCGAGGTCGATGCGATAATGGACGAAGTATCCCCGCTTCTCAGCCTGCACGATTCCGTTATCGCGCATCACCCGCAGATGCTGAGACACCGCGCCCTGGGTGATTTGTAGCCGAGCGGCGAGCGCGTTGACGCACATGGGGTGCTTCTTGAGCAACCGAATGATCTCAACCCGCGCATGTACCGATAATACTTTGAAGATCCGGGCGAGTTCTCCGGAGTCGGTCTGGGTGATTGACGGCTGCGACATAATTAAGTATCCGCTAATATGCTAACATAACTTTCGGTCGCGTGCAACCCGGGCGCAGCGGGTAACCCAGATGCAGCGTGCACCCCGGGCGCAACGGCCTGCTGTAACCCGAACTACCCGGCGGGCGGCGGCGCGTCGAGGCAGCCGAGCGATGAAGCGGAGGCGCCCCGGTTGGGTCACCTAGTACGAGGGCGGCAGCTTGCCGACCGGTGCGGCGTAGACGGCGAGCTCATCGTGGCCGTCCAGCCCGATGAGGGCATCGAGCTTCTCCTGGTCGTACGCCCCTACTGCACAAGTTCCGCAACCGATCTCTTCGCAGGCCAGATAGAGGTGCGCGCAGACGTGGCCGGCGTCGAGCAGAATCAGCCGGAGGCTCTCAAAAGCATAGCGCCATTCACAGCGGTAGGGGATTGCGGCCCACACGAAATCCACCGCGCCGCCGAAATGGTGATTGAGCAGCGCCTCATCCAGCTGTGCGTCCAGCCCCTCCATCTTGCGCTCCAAATGCAGGCCATGGTCAAACGGGAGGTAGCGATAGAGCCCCGGCTCGAGGCCGTCGACGCGCGAAACGAACAGGTAGGTTTCGAACGGGTGGCGGGCCCCGCCTGAGGGAACCGTACGAAAGCTTGCCTTCTCGGTGGTTTTGCGTACGCCCTGGGTCGCCCAAAGGAGATAGGAAAGCTCAGCGAGACTCAAGGCTGCATCGGAAAACTTTCGGTGCGAGGCGCGCTTCGCGATGGCATTCTTCAGGGCGATCGGCTCGCCCACAGCCGTACCCGGCTCGGGCAACTCAATCGCCTGGCCAGTGTGCGGCTTCTGCATCGGCGGAGCCGGTTCACCCTGACCGTGGTCAGTTTGGCTGCGGTCCAGCTGCGGCCAGCGGGTCTTCAGTAAACGGCGCGTCTCCTGGTTGTCAAAGTATGCCATCGTCTTGCTCCTTAGGCGAATAGGGTGGTTCAATCGGTATCTGAATTGCCTGCGCCGGTCTCGAAAATCCTGCTGAGCTCGGCGCGCATATCAGGCGACTGAAGCGCCTGATCGATAGCATCGCGGAGAGCAAGATCCGATTCGTGGAGAACCATCACCACGTCAAGACGCGCGCACGGCTCGGTCGCCGGGACGATCTCACCTTGAAAGTACTGCCTGGACAAGTGCGAGCCGACGTGCCGCTCGGTAATAACCCCGTCGACCTGCCGCCAAATGAGCTTGGCGATGCCTTCGATATCGTTGTTCACGTCGACGAGCTTCACCCGCTCGGCATCGAGACAGTCCTTTGCATACGACCCGCGCTGGGCCGCAATGCGCTTCCCATCAAAGAAGCTCGTCGAGAACAGCTCATCGCCCTTGCGCCGGTCCCCATGCACGAAGATTAGCGGCTCAAAAACCGCGTACGCCCGCGTTACCACCGCCGGCTCGTTCTCAAACAGGGCATTCGGCCACCCGACATTGGTGATGATCCGGATGCGGCCCGCCTTGAAATCCCGGATGACGTTCTCAAACTCGTCGCCCTGATACTCGAGCTCCAGCTGCAGGTGCCGGTTGAGGACGTTCATCGCCTCGATACTCATCCCCACCGAAACACCGTCATGGAGCAGCACCCAGGGCGGATAAGCGACGTCGTGTCCGATACGCGCGAGGCCGGACGCCGGATTCGATGCCGAACCTGCCGCTTCCTGCCGTGTGCGGGCATCGCGGATAAGCGTGCGTGCACGGGCTTCGAGGCTGCGAAGGTTTTCCCGGTTATGTTCCTGTTGCGTGACACCGGCGAGAATGTGCTTGGAGCTGCGTGACAGCAACTGAACGCTGTTCTGCAGTGTCGCCATGCTGGTTGCGATTTCGTCCGCTGTCCGTGACAGCTGTTCAGCCGAGACGGCAATCCCTTCCACTTCCTGCTCCACCTCGCTAATAGAGGCGGCGGAACGCGATACTTCGCTTTGCGTGCCTTCTATTCGGGCGGTGACGTGGTTCTTGGCGGATTCGTAGCCCGACAGGCTATCGGATGTAGTCTCCATATCGGATCGCAGGGTAGCAAGTAGCTTTTCGATCGTTGCGGTCAAGGTCTTGCTGCGTTCCGATAGCTTCTTCACTTCGCTTGCAACCACCGCGAAACCTTTCCCGTGTTCACCGGCGCGCGCAGCCTCTATCGCGGCGTTCAGAGCCAGCAGGTGGGTAAGCTCGGAAATGTCCTCGATTGCATCCACGGTTTCCCCAATGCGTCTTGAAGCTTCGGTCACCTGGTCAAACAGACGACGAAAGCTCTCGAACTGCTGCTGCATCGCCTGCAGCGCGTCGGTGACCTCGTGCATCGTGGAATCGGTGTTCGAGACGATCGCGCTCGCGTCCGAGAGCCGCTGTTTGGCGGTGTCGACATGCGTGGCAATCGCCTCGGATCGTGAGGTATTGCCCTGCAGCTCGCGATAAATGCCCTCGACCGAGGCTACGTTCTCGTCGTTAGACTGAACCATCTCAGAGATAAAGGTCGCATTGATTGCGGCGACCGAGAGCATCTCGCGCAGGTTTCCCGAGAAGCTCCCGAAAATCGATTCAAACTGGCGAAGCGCTTCGTCAGCGTGTAGGGGTGCGGGCTGGTTATCCGGAGCCGCGCTCGAGGTCGTTTCCTGCATAGATAGGCGTTAGAATAGCAGACGGGTGCATGGATGTAAAGAAACCGCGATGTTGCGCTACGGTTCGAACAGACCGTTGAGCGTGGCATAGCGCACCAGATCGACCTGGTTGCGCAGACCGAGCTTGCGCATCAGGCTGCTGCGGTGATTCTCGACGGTTCGTTTGCTGATGTACAGATGCTCGGCGATCTCCTGCGTTAGCATACCCCTGGCGACAAGGTGGAAGATCTCACGCTCGCGTGGAGTGAGACGGCGAAACTGTTCCATACTTCCGGAACCGTCGGCGTAACCATCCCGTAACTGCTTATGGTTGGTTCTCGCGTGCACGAATACGAACAGTTCCTCACGGCCTACCGCCCGGATCGCCTCCAGCAGGATTTCAGGGCTCGCGTTCTTGGTGACGAGGCCAAGCGCACCGCGCTGCAGTGCCTGCGCTATGAGGGCGCGGTTGGCAGCGTCCGCGCATACCAGCAGACGGACCTGCTTGCCGCTGTTGTGAACGAGATGAAACAATGCTTCCAGGCGCGGGTGTGCGGTTTGCCAGTCCAGCAGTAGTACTTCCGGAGTAGCTGTGTTGATGACTCTGAGGGCCTCGTCGGCCGAGGCCGCCTCACCGGCGATAACCGCCTCAGACGAACCCTCCATGATGCTCCGTACTCCGAGACGGTAGGTCGTATTCTCGTCAACGATGAGTACTTGCAGTTTTCGCATTTTTTGAACCATTTTTCGTGTACTATTAAAACATCATTCCTGTAAAAGCGAAATAAGTAATAGCGCCCATTTTCCTGTGAGAGTCGCGCAGTGTTACCTCGGCCGCCGGGGCGATGCCGATTCTTTACACTATTTTGACCTTATGTGGACTTGGCATTGATACACCTACTGTACCTTGCGGAGTAAGCTCGCATCGGAAATGCAGATCAGAACATGCAGTCTTTCGGTGTATAAAAGGAGATCATGCTATGAAAAACACGCGACGTACTTTCTCACTTATCGTAACCGGACTAGTGTTGCTTGCCTTGATGGCTGTTCCCGCTTTTACTCAGTTTGATGAGCCGGAAGAAGCCCCGGACCAGCAGCAGCAACCACCGGAGGCTCAGGACCCCATGCAGCAGCCGGAAGCTCCGCAGGTCGATGTCGATTCAGAGGAGCTCGACCGTTTCGCGGGCGCCATGAATGAGGTGCAGGAGATTCAGATCGATTCTCAGGCCGAGATCGAGTCGCAGATAGAGGCCTCGGAACTGGACCAGCAGCGCTTCCAGGAGATTCACAGCGCATCGATCAATCCGCAGGTTGAGGTTCCGGAAGACGTCTCCGACTCAGAGCAGGCTGCTTACGATGACCTGCTAGACGACCTGGTTGAGGTTGAGCAGGATGCTCAGGAGCAGATGCAGCACGCTGTCCAGGATGCCGGCCTCGATGTTGAGCGCTTCAACGAGATCGCAACTGCGATCCAGCAGGACGACGAGCTCTGGCAGCGCTTGCAGGAGCGCATGCAATAAGGGTAGGTCGGACCCTACCGGCGCGACAGTCTGCTCGTAGCGACGAGCACGAGCTACAGCCTGTCAGTCGTCGCTTTAAGTAAGCCCCCCACCCGCGGCCCGTTCGCATGCCGCCGTTGATACGGTGGTACCCACAATGCGGCGGGTCGCTTCTTTTTCAGCTTACCGGGATGGCTTGACAACTGTAGGACATTTCGGTACTGTACAGCACACACAAACGCGTCTCCTTCGTCTAGTGGTTAGGACACCGGGTTTTCATCCCGGCAACAGGGGTTCGACTCCCCTAGGAGATGCAACATAATTCCCTACCCAGTAGGGATATAGAGAACCACCGGACAACCGGCGTTCTGCTCAAAAACCCAGTTGCAGATAGGTATGCAGAAAAACCTATCGGGAGGGAGTGAGTATGGCACGCCGGTTTTCTTTGTTCAGACGTTCGGGCTGCGGCGGTTACTACTACGTACAGCTAAAGGATCCTGCAACCGGAGCGTTTCTGCCCGCGAAATCCACCGGTAAGAAAGACGAGTCGGAGGCGCTGCTTGTAGTAGCCGATTGGCTTAACAACGGCGTCCCGCAACGGCGCGCGAATCACCGGCGCAATGCGTGCGAGGTCCTAACAATCGAAGGTATCGTGCAGACGTTGCGCACTGCAGAATTGACCGAGTATGACACGCGCCGGATCGTCGCGGCTTTGCGAGAGCGAGGTGTGATCGAATCGGCCGTCATAAGCCAAAGTGGCCCGGCCTCAGAACCCCTCATTTCCTACCTCGAGCATTTCTGGAACTACGACGAAAGCGAGTATGTTCGCGAGAGGATCGCCTATGGGCATTCCATCGGTCGCCGCCACTGTGCGGACAGTCTTAATCGGCTTTCGCACTGGCGCGCCCATTTCGGCTCTGAGATCACTGTAGGAGCTGTAACCCGCGACATGTTACGGGAGTTTCAGCTGCAGCTGCACGCCAAAGGGCTTGCGCCGAAAACCATCAACCTGATCATGCACTCGGGAGGCGTTGCTTTCAGTTGGCTTGCCGGACTCGGGAAGCTGGACACCGACCCGAG
>PUPD01000133.1 GCA_003552985.1 Spirochaetaceae bacterium | reverse complement strand
GGCGAGCTGCTTCCCTACGCGATTACCGGCGAGCAATGGGGGCGCTTTCTGCTCGAGCTGTTCGACGAATGGCATGGAGATGACCACGAACGCGTCTCTGTACGGCTGTTCGATTCCATTCTGACGATGCTTGTGGACGGATATGCGAACACCTGCGTCATGGGGCGGAACTGCCGGCGATACTTCGTGGTCGAGCACAACGGTGATGTCTATCCGTGTGACTTTTTCGTGGAGCCTGAGCTGCGTCTGGGTAATGTTGTCAGAGACCGTTTCGAGGACATGTGGAACTCGCGTATCTTCCGCGACTTCGGCCGGGCGAAACGCCACTGGAACGAGGCCTGCGCCGAATGCCCGTATCTGAAGCTGTGCGCCGGGGATTGTCAGAAGATGCGTTACTCAAACAACCGCGACCCGCAGTCCCTGAGCCACCTGTGCTCCGGTTGGAAGCTGTTCTTCGGCCGGACGCTCCGCGAGTTTGAACGGCTCGCCGAACGTATACGCGTGAAGCGGGGGGTGTGAGCGCTTAGCGCTCATAGTACGTCTCGGCGGGCGTGCCGGTAAGGCGGCGACGCAGCTCGCGCCTGGCGCGAAAGACATGCGACTTCACGGTGTTCACGCCGATGCCGGTCACGCGGCTGACCTCGTCGTAGGTAAGGTCGAAGAAGTAGAACAGCTCGACGCACTGCGCAACCTGGCGGGGGAGCCCGGCGACGGCGGTTCGGAGCTCGTCGCATACCAGCGACCAGATTGCCTGATCTTCGGTCCCCACGGATGGATCAGGTGGTTCGCACTCTTCGGGGACTGTTTCAACCGACCGGCGCTCAATCCGATCTATCCCCTGATTGTAGGCAATGCGCATCAGCCAGGAGTAGAACCGCCCGCGCTGCCCGAACTGCGACAGGCGCAGGTAGGCCTTGAGGAATACTTCCTGCACGTAGTCCTGGATGTCTTCCACCGCGCGATGAAAGCGGAAGCCGAGACGGTAGACCTGCCGCTGGTAGCGGTTGACGATGTCGCGGTAGGCGTCCCGATCGCCCGCAAGCACCCGCTCGACTATTGTGAGATCGCTCGGAACGGCGTCGGCTCGAGTCCCGCACGCAGACTCACTCCGCCCCTGCCGGCCGTCGGCCATCTTGCACTCTCCGAAAACCCGTGGGTATCGCTTTGAGTCTACTCCATTGTACCAGCGATCACACGCCGTTCATAGTGGCAACTCGGCGCGTGAGGCGAGGCCGAGCTCTCCGGCCGGGGTGACCGAACGGAGCGCCGAGTGACGGTGAGGTAGTGATGGCCCTCGATCGCCAGGGTGAAGGTGCGCACGAACTGATCGGGGCGGCGCAGGAGCGCCCGGACCATAAACGCGAGATAATGGTGACCGTACCTGGAAAACGTCTGGCGGAAGACCGAGCGAAACGCCGCGAGGAAGTCGTCCTTCGTAGCCCTGATGCCGTGCTCGCGACGCGGTTGCGGCATGATCTCGAGCAACCGCAAACAGCGCTCGAAGTAGCGTGCCGGCGAGTAGATGGTCTTGAGAACCCGGCGGTAGCCATTGTCGATCTCGGCTGCGGGCAGAAGCGGCTGAAAGTTCATCGCGGACGAGGAGTAGTTGTTGCCGCTCGAATCACCGTACAGTCGGCCCTCACGCGCGAGCCGGTCGTAGAGCTTAGTTTGTGGAAGGGCGGTCAGGAGCCCGACCATAGCGGTAGGAACGGCAAGCTCCTCGATGAACTCGATCTGACGGTCGAATATGTCAGGCGGATCGGAATCAAACCCGATGATGAACCCGCCGGTGACTTCGATCCCGGCGCGCTGAATGGCGCGGACGCTCTCCAGCACGTCGCGTTTCCGATTCTGTTGCTTGCCGGCGGCAGCGAGCGAGTCGTCGATCGGCGTCTCCAGGCCCACGAATACCATGCCGAAGTTCGCCTGCACCAAGAGCTCGAGCAGCTCCGGGTCGTATGCAAGGTCAATGCTCGCTTCGGTGGAAAGGGTGAAGGGGAAGCGGTGCTCGCGTTGCCATGGGATAATGGCGCGCAGCAGCTCCTTTGTCCGGCGGTGATTGCCGATGAAGTTGTCGTCCACAACGAACATGCCGCCCCGGAAACCGGTGTGGTAGGCGGCATCCATCTCCGCTACGAACTGCTCGGGGTGTTTGGTGCGCACCCGGCGTCCGAAAAGCTGTACGATGTCGCAGAACTCACAGTCGAACGGGCACCCCCGCGAGAACTGCACCGGGACGGTGTAGTAGTGCTGTAACTTCAAAAGGTCGTAACGCGGTATCGGCGTGGATGCAAGATCCGGTTTTTGGCCTGATCGATAGACCTTACGGGCCGCACCGCCCGCGTAGTCAGACAGGAACTGCGGAAAGGTGATTTCGCCTTCATCGAGAATCAGATAATCGGCATCCTCGAACTGCTCGGGAGCTGATGTTGCGTAAGGCCCTCAGATTGCGACCGGAACGCCGAGATGCTTGCAGCGGTCGATGACCGACCGCGCCGAGTCGCGCTGAACGATCATCGCCGAAATCAGCACCAGATCCGCATCCGAGATCGGAGCGTCGGTCAACGGCTCGATATTCATGTCGACGATGCTGCAATCGTATTCGCGAGGGACCATCGCGGCCACGGTCGCAAGACCTAATGGGGGCATGAGCGCGCGCCGGCCGATGATGCCGAGCGCGTAGTGGTAGCTCCAGTAGGTGTCGGGAATCTCGGGATATACCATTAGAAAACGCGTTCGCGAGGACATGTAGCGCACCCTTTGTCGGTGGTTTTTACGGTTCGACACTCTTACAGACGGGCTGCGGTGCACAGAAGTTGCAGTTTACCGCTGTTTAACTTGAGTAAAACGGCTGAGTGCTGGGCTGCTCTGTGGCGCCGGAACTACTCTCCCATGAACAACTCGTCAAGCGCAGCTCGATTAGCGCGCACGGCATCCACGTCGGCTTCCGGAGCATCGAACATCTGGCCCATCATCGTCATGGTCATCTCCATTTGCTGACGCATGGCTTGCCGTTGTTCGGGCGTCAGGTGAGGTGAGCGCTCGATTTCGTCGAGTTGCTGCTGCATCTCAGCGCGGTACTCAGACTCCTCGTCTCGAAACTGCATTGTCCAATAGGCTTGCGTGATGCGCGTGCTGACTTCGGTCCAGTCCTGAGCGTCCCGAAAGCCGTGCCGGTTGAGAATACGTTGGAACTCCGGGTAGCCGCGTGGGGCCTGGCGGAACATCATATCGAAGTTCATGTCGGCATCAGCTCCGGCATCATGATCCCAAAGCTGAAGCTCCTTCATCATCGAAACCCAGTTGTTGATCGTGGTGCGGTTGAGCGGACTCTGAGCGAGCGCGGTGACGGTAACCGTCGCGAGCACAACGGCCAGGGAAAGTATAGCGATCCGTTTCATGACGACCTCCGCAGAATCGGCTGAAGCAGCTATTATACCACTAAAACACGGCCGCGGCCTGCAGAAGAGATCAGCGCTCGAACAGGAAATCGATCGCGCGGTGATGTGCCGGTGGCGTAACTGCACCGTGCAGAATTGGGTCGGCGGTGTCTTCCAGATGGCTGCGGAGCGTCTTCCCAAGGGCGCGTCGGACTTCCTCATACTCCGGGTCAGACGCCAGGTTTCGCTGCTCAGCGGGGTCGTTCTGCAGGTCGTAGAGCTCTACTGGAGCATGATAGGCCAACGGCGGTTCGGACGGGTGCGCCGGGCTCGAGCGCGGCTTCCAGCTCTGGGTCGGCGACATGAAGCTAGGTGCCTCGCTGAAGAACGCCACAAGCTTGTAGTGGTGCGTCCGTACCGCCCGCATGGGGTCGTAGTAGTCATGATAGGTGAGCTCGGCGAAGATGTGTTCCCGTGGGGTGTACGACCGTCCGTCAAGCAACGCCGCCCAGGAGTTTCCCTGTACCGTCTGCGGCGCGGGCGCTTCGGCGAGCTCGAACAGGGTGGGCGTGATATCTACGTTAGAGATCAACTCCGAAACCGCTCCCCCTCCGTTCCAGCCGGCGCGCGAGGGAAGACGGAGAACAAGGGCGATCTCGAGGCCGGGATCATAGCAGCTGCACTTGGCGCGGGGCATCGCAACCCCGTGATCGGTGGTAAAGACAACCAGGGTCCCGGAGGTTAGCTCGAGGCGGTCGAGTGCTTGCAGCAGGCGGCCGAACTCAGCGTCGAGGTGTGTGACCGCCCCTTGCAACTCCGCCAGCTCAGCGCGGGTTCCCTCGTCGTCGCTGAGATAGCGAGGAATGTGTACGCCGTGTCGGCTGTCAGGGTTCACGTGATCGCCGAGAAACCCCATATAGTGATGCTCCCCCGGGCCGGGCATGCGATGCGGCTCCTCGCAGCCGACGCTTACGAAGAACGGTGTCCGGCGTTCAGCGGCGCGTTGCTCCAGGTGCCGGATCATGCGATCGCAGACCTCACGCGCCGTCACGGTTTCCTGATCCACCACCTGGTATCCCCACCGCCGCGGATCGCGGGTCTCGTGAATTATGCCGAACGCCGCGGTATGGTAGCCGGCTGAGCGCAGGCACTGGGCGAGATGCGTCTCGTCTGAGTTGATCTCCCAGCCGAACCCGTCGTGCGTGAGCCCCATCACGCCGTTGCTGTGTGGATACCGCCCGGTAAACATCGCCGCCCGGCTCGGGCTGCACTGCGGCGCGACGCAGAAGCTATTGCGAAAGATGACCCCCTCCGCGGCGAACCGGTCGATATTGGGGGTGTCTACCGTGGACACCCCGTAGCAACCGAGATGCCTGCCGAGGTCGTGGCAGTGGAACAACACGATGTTAGGTTGCAGGGATACTAGCGCTCCTCGGACAACTCTTCACGATAGCCGCTGTAGAACAGGAGCGACACGAGAAATGCGCCCGCGGCCAGGTACGACGTGGAGTAAATCCCGAACGCGGTGACGTCCTCGGGCATCTCGGCCAGACTCTGCAGAATGCCGATATCGCCGCTCTGAACCAACAGGAGCGGAGTGATCGCGATCGAGAGGAAGAACGCCAGCTTGAGAAAAAAGCCCTGCAGCCCGAAGAAGAACCCTTCGATCTGTACCCCCCTGCGACGGCTCTCCACCGCGCTGATCTCGCTCAGCATGGCCGGCGGAAAGATGAACGCGGCGCCCGCGACAGGAACGCCGAAGATGAAGAACAGTACGAAGCCGCCCCATGGCGGGAGGAACCGGCCCAACGAGGTCAACAAAAGCGAGAGTACCACGAGCGCTGCCAGAAATGTCAGCAGCGGCCGTTTGTACCCCACGCGCTTTGCGAGCTGATTGACCGGGTAGAACGAGATTGCCGCGCAACCGAACAGGAGCGCCGAAGCAAGCGTGATGCTGGCGGTGCCGTAGCCCATGATGTCCTGAACATAATAGTTCATCGATGCCCGCAGGGTGTTGAACCCCAAAAAGAAAAACAGGAACCCGAGCAGATAGAAGATCAGCGAGCGATTGCGTCGGACGCGATGCAAGGTGCCGAAAAAGGTTTCGCTCGATTCCTTACCGCCGGAGTATTTGCGCTCGTCCACCGAGAAGACCGTGACCAGAACCCCTGCAGCGGCAAGCGCCGCCAGGATCGCCATGGTGATTCGCAGGCCCAGCTCATCGTCTCCCCGGCCGAAAACGGCAATCAGCACGCCCGGCGCGATCATCGCGAGCGCCGTGTACAGCAGCCGGAATACCGACTGCCAGGTGGAGAGATTCAGCCGGTCGCGTCGTGACTGCGAAATCTCCGGGATCAGAGCGTTATAGGGTGCGCCGACGATGGTGTAGAACACGAAGAAGAGCGATCCGACCAGCATCAGATACAGGAAGGTCGGCAGGTTGGTGCCCTCGGCAGTCGGCGGAAGAAAGAACGCAATCGTGGCAAGGGCCAGCGGCACGGCTCCCACAGCGAGAAACGGAATGCGCCTGCCCCAACGTGTGCGGGTGCGGTCGGAGAGATAACCGCACAGCGGGTCGGCCACCATATCGACGAGGCGGGACACCATCAGCGCCACCGCAATCAGGACCGGCGGCAGCAGCGGCCGCAGCGTCGAGGCCGCCGGCGGCAGGTAATAGTACAACACCCACTGCGCGAAGATCTGGTCGACGATGGCGTAACTCACGCCCACGCCGTAGAGTATCTGAATATGCCGGGGGACGCCGGCATGATTATCGCTTGCGTGCGTCATAGTCGTTGTTGTTCGCAATTATCGCGCTTGGGCGGGGCTATTGCAACCGGTACTGAAACCGGGAATCGTCAGAACAGGTTGCCTGCGGCGTTGAACTCCCAATCATATGGCGAACTCAAGACTTCGAACCGTGAGTCCCTTTTTAGTTGTTCCAGCATGTTCTCGGAAACCTCAATCTCGGATAGCTGAAGGGTGTTTCGAATACGGACAACGCGCGCTTCCGCACGGTCCATCAGGTTTGAGGTCTTCAAACAAGCTTGTATCGCCTGTTGGTCGTTTGGGAGTGTCATGGGAATCTTTACGCCACCCGTCAGCGTGGCCGTCAGCGTGTTGGGATACGTCTGCTCGCCGTCGAACTTCTCTGCAGCGCGTTTGGTGGTAAAATCGGCCATCCCTAAGCCGTTTCCGTTCCCCTTGGATTTTGCCGTTATATCCAGGATGGCGACGCGAGTGATACTGGGCCCGCCGCTAACGGCAGGCGAATGGTAGCGGCCGACAACGTTAGTATCGAAGCCCGCCCCGCTGATGTCCTTACCGATCTCATCGATTACGAGAGTATCGAGCGTATCAAATTGCAGGCGTGCACAGTAACGGCGAGATTCTTCGAGCAGTCCGGGCTCCTGCTCTACGATTTCCTCAGGTCGTAAGCATTCAACTCGGTAGGTTTCGTGATATGCGTTTTCAAGAAGCGCTATCCCGAACCGCAGGGGCAGGGCATTCATTGCCTCGGTGCCGATTTCCGGAATATGCTCCGCCATCTTGCCGAAGCCCAGGTTATGACATATGTCTGCTCCTCGCTGGTTGCCCAAACCAATTGTAACCATCTTCATAAGCCCACACTCGTAAGGACCCCGAAAGCAGACGTGCGGCTTGATGCGATTTACAATTACGAGATGGTCGGCCTCAAGCGCGTAGCGGTCGACCAACACCGGCATCCCGCTTCCGGTGCGTCCGACCTCCGTCACCTCCATGGTTGCGTGAACGGGGGCTCCGATGGACTGCTCGGTGAACCCGAGCCCTTGCAGCATTGCTGTTTGGCCCTGCGCTGTCGCTCCGGCGTGACTGCCCATGGCCGGCGTGATAAACGGCTGTCCCCCGTGGCGGTGTAGCTCTTCCACCAAAGCGCGAACCACTGCCGGCTGATTTGCTATACCACGGCTTCCCACCGCAATCGCAACCGTTTCGCCCGGCTTGATCCCGGACAAGAGATCTCTGTCGTGGAGCTGACCGCGAAGCTCGGAGGCCACATCTTCCAAGTGCGGGCGAGGGAAGAGCTGTCGCACTCGGACCATGCGTGGTAGCTCGATCTCCTCCAGTAATGTTCTAATTGTGCTCACTAGAGGCAGTCTATAACAGCCACCCATAATCGTCAAACGCTAGATGACAGACGTCAGCATAATGTCGCCCGCGGACCGCTTTCGAGGGAGACCGGACCGATAATGAGTTGACGTCAGACGTCTTCAGTGGTAGCCTGTTACGCGGGAGCGAAAGATCAGACTACAAACCGGAGAGAAGCGTCATGGATCTGACACAGGAGATTAAGGTCAAGAAGGAACGGGTCAGGGGCTTGTTGAATGAACAAGGGCTCGAGGGGCTCTATCTCAAGACGCAGAGCAACTTCTCATGGCTGACAGCCGGCGGATCAAATGTAGTCGGTATTACGCTCGAGCTGGGTGTGGCCGGCCTATTGATAACCCGGGAGCGCGAGTACGTCATTTGCAATAATATCGAAGCTCCGCGGATGACGGCTGAAGAGAAACTCGAAGACCAAGGCTATGAACTGCGCTCATTTCCGTGGTACGCGGAGCGCGAACGAGAGATTGTCCACGAACTGGTAGGTGGAGGGCAACTGGGCGCGGACTTCAATTTCCCCGGAGCGGTGAACCTCTCCGGTGCAGTGGCGAGGCTGCGGTACTCCCTGTTGCCGTCCGAGGTGGAACGCTATATAGAACTGGGGCGGCTAACCTCGCTGGCTATCGAGGAGACCGCGCAGACTGTGCGTCCCGGAGACAAGGAGTGCGCGATCATCGGCCGCTTGGCCGAACGTCTTTGGTCACAGCGTCTCGACTACATCACGACGTTTTGTGCCGCCGATGAGCGGATAGCTCGGTTCCGGCACCCTATTGCAACTGAGAAACAGATCGAGAAACGGGCAATGCTGTGCGTGAACGCGCGCAAATGGGGGCTGATTATCTCACTGACGCGGTTTGTGCAGTTTGAACCGGTGTCCGACCAGTTGCGTGAAATCTATAACGCGAATGTGCTTATTGACTGTACGCTGATGGCGAAGACCATCCCCGGAACTCCGGCTAAAGAGGCCTTCAATGCCGGCATCGAGAAGTACCGCGAGTTGGGCTTTTCGAACGAGTATGAGCTTCACCACCAAGGCGGTGCCATAGGGTATGTGGGTCGTGACTACAAAGTGAACTTTGAGACCGATGAAGTTGTTCAGCCTAACCAGGCGTTCGCTTGGAACCCTTCGATTACCGGCAGTAAGAGCGAAGATACAATGCTCGCAACCTCTGAAGGGCCGGTTCTGCTGTCGAGGCCGCAGGATTTTCCGGTGTTGGAAATGGAGGTAGACGGATACCGTTTTGTGCGACCCGACATTTTGGAGGTGTCGTGAGCATATAGACAATCTCCTAAAGGAGGACATTCATGAGAACGAGAGGAAAACTTGTGGCGGTCGGTCT
The DNA here is from genome assembly GCA_003552985.1 of Spirochaetaceae bacterium. Classification (GTDB taxonomy): domain Bacteria; phylum Spirochaetota; class Spirochaetia; order DSM-27196; family SLAA01; genus B1Sed10-166. The sequence goes on along the minus strand of PUPD01000133.1, from coordinate 17,092 downwards.
GATCGCGGGCGTGCTGGCCCTGCTGTTGGCGGGTGGAGCATTTGCAGCCGGAGGAGCGGAGCCCGAGGTAGACCCGGAGTACCCCACGCGTGAGATTGAGATCATGGTACCCTGGGGAGCGGGGGGCGCCACCGACATGGTGTTCAGGACGTTCGCAAGTGTGATTCCGGAGTACCTCGGAACCTCGATTATGATCGACAATCAGCCCGGAGGAGCGGCCGTTCCCGGTTACACCGAGGCGTTGACGCGGGAAGCCGACGGATATTACTTCGTAGCCTGGGCAACCCCGTCGCTGACTGTGCAGCACATGCGAGAAGTTCCTTTCAGCGTCGATGACTTCATTCCGGTTATCAATCTGCAGTTTGCTCCGATCTGGTTCCTGGTTCCCGCGGATTCACCTTACGAGACCTTGACCGATCTGGTGGAAGCAGCGCGGGAGAATCCCGGGCAGGTCGACCTTGGTAACGCCGGAGACGGTGGCGGAACGCACTTGATCGCGCTGGCATTCGAAGACGAAGCCGGAGTGGAGTTCAACCACGTGCCGCACGACGGCGGTGGTCCTGCGGTAGCCGCTACGGTGGGCGGCCACGTAGATGCGGTGAGCGTTGGGCCGCCCGAAGGTGTTTCACAGCTTGAAGCCGGCGATCTGCGCGCACTCGCGGTTTTCTCCGAGGAGCGCCTGGACTCTCATCCGGACATTCCGACAGCGAAGGAACAGGGTATCGACTTCACGCTCGGACAATGGCGAGGCATCGCCGCCCGGGCCGGCACTCCCCAGGAAGCGATCGACCACGTGCATGATGCGTTCAAGGCAGCGATGGAGGACGAAACCTTTCTCACTCTGGCAGAGCGCGCGGGCATTATGCCGTACTACATCGGCGGTGATGAGTTCATTAGATACGTTGAAGAGGACTACGAGTTTTGGGGTAACCTCATCAGAGACCGTGGTCTCGGTGAGCGCTACTGATCGACGATGGTTTGGGAAACCAACGCGACCCTCTTTGCGTGGTTTGCGTTTTACGTGGTTTTCAACTGGTTTGGCTGCCCCGCACCCTTCGCGGGCGCGGGGCGGCAAGCCTGAGATGGGTGAGGTAGGTTGGAACGCAACCGGCGGAAATCGCACAGGCAGGGCTCCATGAGCGGTGACAATCCATGAGCGGTGACAAAGAGTACAGCGGCAAGGCGGATATCGTGATCGGCGCGCTCTTCTTAGGGCTTGCGGTATTTGCGTTGGTCTTGACGTCACAGTTGCAGGAGCCGCGCGAGCATGTGTCGATCAGAAACTTCCCGACTATCGTTAGTGTGGGAATGCTCTTGCTGTCTAGTTTGCTGATCGCAAAGGGAATTACCACAATTAGAAGTCAGCCCCGCGGGGCGGACCATGCAGCCGAGGACGGGTTCGTTCGAAAGCCTTTGCGCGAACGCATACCAACGGTTTTCATCCTGCGCTTCATCGGCTTCGTTGTTCTCGGCTTCGTATATACGCAGGTGATTCGGCCCGTCGGGTATATCCCGGCTACCGTAGTATTGCTTCTGGCTGTTATGGGTCTGTACGGTGAGAAGAAGTGGTACAGACTGATACTGATTCCGGTTGTTGTTGGGTTCGTGTTGTTCCATTTGTTTCGAACGCTGTTCCGTGTACCACTGCCGTTGGGCGGTCTGTGGTAAAGCAGATCAGTAGGCATTTTCCGGAGACCGTATGGAGGCTTTTCTAGAAGCGCTGACGTTCGTGGTAACACCGTACAACTTCCTCTTACTCCTGATCGGAGTCGCAGGCGGTATTGTCGTGGGGGCGTTGCCGGGCTTAACCGGCTCGGTCGGGATAATTCTACTTTTGCCCTTCATGTTTTATGTCGAGCAGGCGAACGCACTCATCATGATGGGGGGCGTGTTTTGCGGTGCAATCTACGGTGGTGCCATCAGCGCGATCCTTGTCGCTACCCCCGGTACACCGTCGGCCGCGGCAACAATGCTCGACGGGTACCCGCTCGCCCAGAAGGGACAGGCGGGCAAAGCACTTGGGGTGGCAACGATCGCATCAACAGCCGGCGGGATCATCTCAATGATATTTCTGATCCTGGTGGCTCCCCAGCTGGCGCGGTTTGCGCTTCGCTTCGGCCCGCCGGAGTACTTCGCGCTCATGGTGTTTGCGCTGACGATTATCGGGAGCGTCTCGGCCGAGTCGTTGGTGAAAGGACTGCTTGCCGGTCTCTTCGGGCTGTTGATTGCTACGGTAGGACTCGATCCGTTCATGGGTTATACGCGCTTTACCTTCGGGATACCGAGGCTCCTCACCGGCTTTCCGATGTTGCCGGTGCTGATCGGGGTATTCGCCATATCGCAGCTGCTGGTTCAGTTGGAGAACGTGGGGAAGCCGGTGGTTGTACCTCCTCAGAATGTAACGAATGTGCTGCCTACGCGTTCCGAGCTGAAGGGCCTCGTTCGCGTGGTCGTTCCGACCGGTGTGTTGGGTACGCTGCTCGGCTGCATTCCGGGGACTGGTGGTGCTATTGCGTCGTTTTGGGCATACAGCGAGGTCAAACGGTTTTCCAAGGAGCCTGAGACCTTCGGTAAGGGAAACATATATGGGATTGCAGCGCCCGAAGCGGCGAACAACGGAACCACAGGGGGAGCACTCGTGCCGCTCCTGACTCTGGGTATCCCGGGCGATGTGGTTACTGCGGTCATTCTCGGCGCATTGATGGTGGTAGGCGTCCGGCCGGGGCCGATGTTGTTCCGCGAGCAGCCGGAGATGATGAACGCTTTGTTTGTCTCGCTGATGTTAGCCCAGTTCTTGATTCTCGGCCTTGGACTGCTCAGTGTACGGGTCTTACCGCGGGTGCTTAAGACACCGCCGTCGATCTTATTCCCAATCATTCTGGGGCTGTGCTTTATCGGCGCGTTCTCGCTCAACAATAGTCCCTACGATATGCTGATAGCTCTGGTGTTCGGGGTGATCGGCTACTTCTTAAAGAAGCACGGATTTCCTCCCGCGGCGCTGATACTAGGAGTGATACTCGGGCCGCTTGCCGAAGGGCACCTCAATCGAACGCTCGCAACAACCCACGGAGACTGGACGGTGCTGTTTCGGCCGCCGATCGCTCCGGTGTTTTATATATTAGCCTTATTGTCAATAATCTACGCCCTGAAAGGTGCGGCGGCGGTGAAGCGCAGAGCCGGCCTGGTCAACGCGGGTGAGGAGAAGGGAAACTAAGGCTGCCAACACTGAACCGAGATGTTTCTACAGGCAAAGGAGGAGCACGCGATATGAGTTACGGCATCGGCATTGTCGGCACAGGAATGATAGCAAAACATCATGCGCGGGCGATCAGTGAAGCGGACAATCTGCACCTTGCCGCGATTGCAAGCCGTGAGCAGAAGCGAGCCGACGAGTTGGCTTCGGAGTTGGGCTGCAAAGGTTATGGAGACCTTCGCGCGATGCTCGAAGACCCCGAGGTGAGCATCGTATCGATCTGCACTCCTTCGGGAGCTCATCTAGAGCCTGCCGTAGCAGCAGCAGAGGCCGGCAAGCATATCATCGTCGAGAAGCCGCTCGAGATCAGCCTCGAGCGTTGTGACGAGATCATCAATGCGGCTGCCAAGCATGGCGTGCAGCTCGGTGGAATCTTTCAATCCCGCTTCTTTGAAGCCTCCAGGGTAGTTAAGGCGGCGGCCGAAGCCGGCCGGTTCGGCGAAATGACGCTAGCGGACGCTTACGTAAAATGGTTCCGCCCGCAAGAGTACTATGACAAAGGAGGCTGGAAGGGCACGCTGCGGTATGACGGCGGTGGAGCTCTCATGAACCAGTCGATTCATGCGATTGACCTATTGCTGTGGTTCGCGGGTCCCGTCGAGTCGGTACAGGCCTACATGGATGTGCGCGGTCACGAAAGAATCGAGGTGGAGGACACTGCCGTTGCCGCGTTGCGGTTCGAAAGCGGCGCAATGGGAGTGATCGAAGGCTCCACCGCGGTGTATCCAGGGTTTCTCAAGCGGATCGAGCTAAGTGGTACCGACGGCTCTGCCATTCTGGAGGAAGAGGATCTGCGCGCATGGAGCTTTCGGGATGAGACCTCCGAGGATGAAGCCATTCGCGAACGCTACGGGGCAGCAACCAAAACGGGAGGAGGGGCCGCCGACCCGAGCGCAATCGGGACAGAAGGACATCGCAAGCAGTTCGAAGAGTTCGCCGACGCAGTTGCGGCCGGCAAGTATGTGGAGTTAGACGGTGTGGAGGCCCGCAAAGCGGTTGCGTTGATTCTCGCGATTTACGAGAGTGCGGCTAACGGCAAGCTGGTCACGGTTAGTCGCTAGTAGAAAGGTGGCTAGAGTCGTGGTATTGGGGGGGGGCTTTCGCCCTTGTCGGCTTTGGCCAATGTGCGTGCGATACTGCGCTGCAAATGGCTGCGCATCGATGCTTCGGCGCGATCGCCGTCCCGGTCTCGGATTGCTGCGACAATGTGCTTGTGTTCCTCTAACGCCGTGGCGTGGTCGTGGCGTGTCCGACGCGCCTCGTCATACGTGCGAATTATGGATTCCATTATGAGCGGCACGATGCGCACGATCACGGGGTTCTTGCTTGCATTGGCTATGCTGCGATGAAACTCAAGCTCGATACTCATGCTCACCATGCGTTCACGGACGATCTGTTCCATATCGGCCAGATGGGTTTCTATCTTTTCAATGTCCTGCGGGTCCGCCTTTTCAGCCGCGAGGCGGGCTACACCCGGCTCAATGATCAGCCGGGCCTCCGCGAGCGACCCACGCAAATCATCACCTGACAGCAGGTTGAGCCCCAACGGGTCGGTTTCAACACCGGGCTTGGCGGTCACAAATGTTCCGCGGCCGCGTACGACTTCAAGGACGTGGCGCGTGACCAATGAGCGAATAGCTTCCCGAATTGTGGGCCGGCTGAGACCGAAAAGCTCTGCGAGCTGTTGCTCATTCGGCAGCTTATCGCCCGGCTCCAAACGGCCATCCTCAATGAGCATAACTATGTGGTCGGCGACCTGTTGGCTCAAACGTTCCTTACCACTGAGCTTCGGATACATGTCGATAGTATAAACGCTTTCGCTGCACAAGAAAAGCCTGACGTCCGACAGCACCACATAGATGTACCTGTCCAGCAGCGGCCGCCAAGAGAGGGACACACCCTACTCATAACAGTTGGTCGACTATGTAGCGGTTCCCGCCCAGTTGCTTGGCGCGATACATGCTTTGGTCGGCGCGACGGTTCCAGGCTTCGCTGTCCTCGTTGGGGCCGAGGAGCGCCGCGCCGAGCGAAACGGTGACCGGTGTTCCCAGCTCTTTAGTCTGTTCTTCGATGCCCTGGACCAGTTTCCGGCAGACGGTGTGGAGCGCTTCACCGTCTACATCCGGCAGGATGGTGATGAACTCGTCGCCGCCGTAGCGAAACGAGCGGTCGCCGATACGAGTTGAGCTGGTGATGACATCGGCGATACGCTGGAGAACGCGGTCACCGACAGCGTGACCGCGGGTGTCGTTTATCTCCTTGAAATTGTCGCTGTCCATGATAATCAGGCCGTAGGCGCGGTTGTGTCGGCGGGCTACCGAAACCGCAACCTTGAGCTCATGCTCGAGGCTGCGCCGGTTTCCGAGCCCGGTGAGCGGGTCGTGCGTCGCCCAGTGCAGCAGTTGCTCCCGCTGCTTCCGCGCCTGGCCGGCGAAGATCCAGCTAAATATTGTGGCAGTAGTCGCCGAGACGAGGAAGCTTGCAAGCTCGTCACCATGCGCGAATATCTCGATCGTGGTGTTGAACTGCAGCAAGACAACTCCGCCGAGCACCGTGATGATCAGACCGAGCGCGAGCAGCGGCGGTGAGAGATAGAATAGGAAGATAACGATAGGATACACCCACACCACCCCGTTCAGACCGATCAGGGCCGAAACGGCAAGCGCGGCGATAGCCAGTAGTGTCGAGATAGCCACACCGGCGTGGTCGGTACGACCGGTCGCGCGCGCGTATATCGCGATCGCCCCGCCGGCGATTACGATGATCGTGTTGATGACCCCGACAAGCACTGGGCCGGCGATGAAGCGGTATACCGCAAACGGGCCGACGAATACCAGAGCCGCCAAAGCAATCGCCGTAATGACGCGAAGGCGAAAATCGCGCCTTTCGGGGTTGTGAAGCAATTCAACTTTATTCATTCCGATGCCGTCCCCGTGTAAACGAGAGTGTACCGATATTCCGACGATCGCGCTACCCCGCCCTTGACGGAATAGCGCAGAAGAGGTACCTTACAGCTACCAATTTATAACGGTTACTAAAAAGGTTCTGGTATAAGGTAAGACTCACATAATTTGGAGCGCCAAACAGTATGGGTACCGGCTCACAAAATCACAATACCGACGCCAAGACAAAGCAGCTCCTCGCCGCGCTCGAAGGTGCGGGGAAGCGCAACACCGCCCAACGGTATGCGGTCTGCAAAGCTCTTGCGGCTCATCCCGGGCACCCCACCGTTTCGGAGATCTATGCCGAGGTGCGCGCGGAGTTTCCGATGATCAGCCAGGCGACGGTCTATAATACGGTAGAGGCGCTGCAAAAGCTCGGTGTACTGACACAGCTTGATATCGCCGATCACGATCACATCCACTACGATCTGGACGTCACGCCGCACGTAAACCTGGTCTGTCGCCATTGCGAGAACATCGCCGACCTGCCTATCGGTACGCTTAAATCGCTGCTGGATGAGGCGGCTGAGCGAAGCGGGTTTGAGGTTGAGCGTGAGGCCGGGGTGATTCTGTACGGCGTCTGCCCGGCCTGCCGACGACTCGGGAGGAAGCCCGGGGCGCGATCGTCGGGGGCGCGAGCGCACGGTACGGCTTCACCACACGGTACAGAAGGCGGAGTAAGCGCATGAACACGGCTGCAAATGAGACGAACACCCTGATCAAAACCGAATGCCCGGTCCCGGTGGATGAGCGCTGCTGCGCGGTGACTCTTGCGCGCGCTGCGCAGGCTGAACCGGCGATTCGCGAGATCCGCTTCGACACCGCCGAGCTTGAGTTGGCGATCGACTACGATCCCGGCCTGTTAGTGGAGACGCGCCTAAGGCGCCTAACCGACGAGCTTGCCCACTTCCTCGAAGAACGCACCGCCACCTGCCGGGATCGTGACCAGGTGCGGTTCCGGCGGGGCTGCGGGATCTGCGTCCAGCAGCTTCAGAGACGGGCGCGCGAGGGCGGAAACGAAAGTCGGTGTGATTCGCGCGATTGCACCGCCCTGGCGCTCATGAGCGCCGACGCGATTCAGTTCCGCCGCGGAGTTCTGCTGGTGCCGGGGGTCGGCGAGCATGCGCCGGACCCAATCGGCACCTACAAGGTGAAGATCGGCGGGACGGCAGAGGTTGGCGATCTTGAGGCGACCAAGACCCGCGCGACCAGGACCGGTGCGGCTGAGACCGGGCCGGCGGAAGGCGAGAGCCCGACCGGCTTGGCCGAGGCGCAGACGACCGCGGCGGTCTTCCCGGCAGCCCGCCTGCTTGCCGCGCTCAGCCGACGGCTGCGGGTGCTGCCGCGCGAACCGCTTTTCGTCGCTATTACCCTGCTTGCCATGGTCGCCGGGGCAATCGGTGAACGAACCGCGCCGCCGGCAGTTGCGTGGGGATTCTATCTGGTGGCGTACGTGTTCGGCGGGTATTTCGGAGTGCGTGCAGGATTTGCGAGCCTGCGAGCGCGGCGAATAGACATCGACTTCCTGATGGTTCTCGCCGCAGTCGGGGCCGCCGCCGTTGGAGCACCGTTCGAAGGCGCCTTGCTGCTGTTTCTGTTTTCGCTGTCAAACGTGTTGCAGGACTATGCCCTCGACCGCACCCGCAGTGCGATCAAGGCGCTTTCGAAGCTGCGGCCGGACACGGCACTGGTGCTCGACAGCACAAGGAGCGAACAGGCGCGCAGAGTGCCGGTCAAAGAGATCGCGGTCGGCACCCTGATCCAGGTGCGTCCGGGCGACCGCATCGCGCTGGACGGAACGGTGGAGAGCGGGGCAAGCACCATTGATCAGTCAAGCATTACCGGCGAGTCGATGCCGGTTGAGAAACGCCCGGGGAATCAGGTGCTGTCGGGAAGCATCAATCAGGATGGCGAGCTCGTCGTGCGCGTTACCAAGACAAGCAGCGAGTCGACCATCGCCAAGGTGATTACCCTGGTTGAGGAAGCACAGGAGCAACAGGCGCGCACCGAGCGGTTTCTCGAGCGCTTCGAACAGTACTATGCGGTCGGAGTAATCGTTGCCACGGTCTTTGCAGCCACCCTGCCGCCGTACCTGTTCGGCACCGCCTGGACCACTTCGGTGTATCGTGCGATCACGCTGCTGGTAGCGGCGAGCCCGTGTGCACTCATCATAAGTACACCGGCATCGATTCTGTCCTCGATAGGCAACGGGGCGCGGCGCGGCATTCTGTTCAAGGGGGGCGTGCACGTCGAACAGGCGGCCGGAATTCAGGCGGTGGCGTTCGACAAAACCGGCACACTGACCGAGGGTAAGCCGCGTGTGACCGAGGTGATCTCACTCGACGGGTGCTCCGAGAGCGAGGTCTTGTCTGCCGCGGCATCCCTGGAGAGCAAGAGCGGGCACGTGCTCGCCGCCGCGATAACCGGTGAGGCTCAGAGTCAGCAGCTCGAGTATGCGGCTGCAACCGAGTTCAAGAGTAACTCGGGAGTGGGTATCCGCGGCGTGGTAGGCGAGCGTGAGTTGCAGCTCGGCAGTCCGGCAATTCTCGAGGGATTCTCTGATGGGACGGCGCTTGCCGAGGCGAGGTCCGAAATCGACCGACTGCAGCGGGAAGGAAAGACCGCGGTCGTGCTGTTGGAGGAGCGCAGCCGGGCGAGCGCGGGGCGGCGTATCTTAGGACTGATTGGGCTCGAGGACCGGCTGCGGCCGGGAGTGCGCGAGGTTATCAGCGATCTGCGCGAGGCCGGGATTCGTCATGTCGTGATGCTCACCGGCGACAACCGGGTGACTGCCGAGCAGATCGCGGCGCAGGCCGGCATCGATGTGGTATTCCCCGAGCTATTGCCGGAGAACAAGCTGGACGCGATTCGGCGGATTGAGGCTGAATACGGGCCGACCGCCATGGTGGGTGACGGCGTCAATGACGCGCCGGCATTGGCCGGTGCGCGGTTGGGCATTGCGATGGGCGCAGCCGGAACCGATGTAGCGTTGGAAACTGCCGATGTGGTGTTGCTCTCGGACGAGCTCGAGAAGATACCCTATCTGATCGCTTTGAGCCGGCGCACCAAGCGGACGCTGATCACCAACATCGCAGTGGCGATGAGCTTGATCGCGATGATGATCGTCGGGATCTACACGATCGATCTGCCGCTTCCGCTGGCGGTCATCGGCCATGAGGGCGGTACCGTATTGGTGTCGTTGAACGGCGTGCGTCTTCTGATGTTTAAGCGCTCGAGAAGAGACGCCGCCGCCGGGGTGGCGCCCCCTTCCCCCGCGGCTCCCTCTGCCACGAGGGCGAGAGTTCCGTCGGACAGGTAGCGGCGCTACTCCGGTAGCACCTGCGGATGCCGCCGAGCGATATTCGGCCAGTGCTCAGCGAGGATACCGTAGTCCGAGCCGCCCTGCTCGCTGATCGGATTCTCGCGGATGTCGAGCTCGGCGAACCTCCTGCTTTCGGGATCGTCCTGAAGCGTCCCGTCGGCCATGAGATCGGCGAGTACCGAAAGATCGCGGACACCGGTGTTGCGGAGGTTGAGCCGTCGCAGCCCGGTAAGCTCGGCGAGAATCTGCACGTCATCCTCGACCAAGACGTTTCGCATGATCAGAACCTCGAGTCCGGTAAGTCGGCCGATCGGAAGGATGCTTTCGATGCCTTCATTGGAGTGAATGTTGAGGTACTGCAGGCCGGATAGCTCCCCTAGGCCGCTGAGATCGCGCAGATTGTTGTTGCGTAGGTTGAGGTGCTGCAGGCGCCCGAGACCGGTAATCGCCGTGAGCGCGTCTTCGGATAGGCGGTTGTCGCGCAGATCGAGCCGGCGCAGGCGCGTAAGCCCGGCGAGCGGCGAGAGATCCTCAATGTGGTTGTCGCGCAGGTCCAGTACCTCGAGCTCCTCAAGGGCCGCGAGCGGAGCGAGGTCGGAGATACGGGCATGTTCGTCGGGGCGCTCCGGATGGGCGGGGCCGCGGTTGTGCCGCAGATTCAATTCGCGGAGCTCCGGAAGCCCGGATAGCGCCGAAAGATTCACGTCCGCCAGGTCTTGTATGTTGTTGTCCCGAAGGCTTAGTGACTGGAGCCGGGTGTTATCGCCCAGTGCCGACAGGTCCTTGACTCGATTGCCCCGGAGATCGAGCCGAACGAGGTTGGGTAAGCTCTCGATGCCGTCGAGGCGCTCGATACCACGGTTTCGGGCCTCCAGCTCAGTAAGGCGTTCGAGCTCGTTGCGCGGGATGTGGGCGCCGGCGGGATACTCGAGCGCGTCGCGGACAGCGGCATCCAGCCCCGGATCGGCGAACTCAGTCGGCGAGCTGTAACCCGTCAGAACTGCGTACAGCCCGGAGAGGACCGCGAGCCCGAGCAGCGACCCGGCCAGCAAGAGATAGACCCGCTTCACGGAGCAACCTCACGCGGGGTGACCATGTTCGGTCTCACAATCTCGATCCCCTGCCAATATTTGCTGTTCGAGGTCATCTTGAGCATGTGTCGCCTGATGAGCTCCTGCAGCCATCGCGGCTCGCCGTCGCGCGTCTTCACCTCGAAGATGCGGCGCTTCGGCCGGTGCGGCTTGAGTACGGGGCGCTCCGGGAACAACGATGCCGCCCGAGTGCTCGTGACGTCGTGATCCAGTGTAATGCGTACTCGGCTTCGATCCCGCGCGATAAACCCCTCACGTCTGTATTGGACCAGACACACCGGTACGAGCGAGCGCACGCGCACCAGACGGTCGAACTCGCACAGAATCTCGTTCTTGTGGTCCTGCCATCTTCCGGTACGCTGAAAACGGCGATAGTCTTCGAGATTGACGTGCGCGCTGTATTTCTCCATCGAGTTTCCGTGCTTCGTCTTGAGCTCCACCGATATGGTATCACCGTACTGTGGAGATTCGGTGTAGGCGCGGATGCGTAGCTTGATGCGCCCGAAGTCACCGTCTTCCTTCTCGTACCAGGCGCGGTAATCGCGAGTATCGTAGTATACGCTCCGCACCAGGTAAGCCCCACCTGCCGCCCGGGTGTAGTGGTCGCGTTCCACAAACGGCATGACGGCGTTTCGCAGGCGGTAGTATTGCTCGAGGTCGAGCAAGTATTTGCGTTCGAATCGTGCAACCGCGCGCATGGATCCCTACATCGGCAGCGCGAGCTGGGGGGTCAGCAGCGAGACCTTGCTCACGCCGGCGACGTTCTGGAGGTCGTTGACGACAGCGCGCACAGCCGCTTCCTTCTCGCGCGCGAACCGCAGCTCGTAGGTGATCTCCCAGTTCTCGCCGTCTACTTCGTGATTGCGCAGTTGCACGTTGGCCTCGCGGTCGCGCACGATGCGCTCGACCTCGCGATCGGCTGCCGAGTGTGACCCGGATATTACGAGAATATACTCTGCGTGCAGCGCGCGCCCGTACTTGAAGACGTGAAAGCCGGTCATCAGCACGCTGAGGATACCGGTCGCGAAGATCGCCGCGGTCCAGTTCAGCGTGCCCGCGCCGAGGCCGACCGCAATTACCCAGAACAGGTATACCATGTCACGCGTGTCTTTTATTGGGGTGCGGAAGCGGATGATCGACAGCGATCCGACAAGACCAAGCGAGAGGACCAGATCCCCCTGGATGAAAAACATCACCACCGTGACGATTGGAGCAAGCAGTACCAGCGTTGAGAGAAAGCCGCTTTCGTAGTTCATACCGCGGTGCGTGTAGCGATATACGGCCGCAATCAACAGACCGAGTGCGATCGATAATCCCATTGAAACGAAGAAGTTCGCAATTTGGTCTGCCGGCAAGACGATGATTCCGAGAAGCCGTTCCACGGTATTTCGTTCCTCCATTTCGCTCGGGGCGAATGACTATGATAGGTGATGCGGTAAACCGATGCAAGCAGGCGGGTAATTACCCCACTAATTGAGTGAACTCGCACGAATTCGGGCTTTAAAAAACGCGTAATATATACTATGATATCGCAGTTATCGCTAAAATCTACCGTGGCGGCGGATTGTGTCGCTGATCGGGTGATTCGAGGGCGCCATCGAGGCGGCCGGCGAAGGGCCGGCTGAACGGTGCCGGGTTTGAGGGATCGACGAGCATGGGTGCAGACAGGGTGCCATTCCGCGACGGCTTGGAGTTGGGAGCGCATGTGAACTATCCGCTGCACGGTGGGGCCTATCATGAGGCCGGGCATGCGGTGGCAGCCATTCGCCGCGGTATCGCCTTCGAGAGCGTTTCCATTCTTCCGGAACGGGCCAGCTTGGGACGAATGGTCGTGAGCGTGCTGTTCGCCGAGAGTACTTCGCGCGAGGAACTGATCAGTCGTTGTGTGGTTGCGCTCGCGGGGCCGTACGCACAGAGTATGCATACCGCGCAACCGTTGGCCCTTGCCAGTACCGACCGCGACAACGTCTCCGAGCTGCTGGTGAGAAGGGTCTCGACGCAAGCGGAGCGGGAGACGCTTCGAGCCTGCATCGAGCGCAGCGCGCAGGACCTGGTCGAGGCCGAGTGGCCCGTGATAACCAGGACTGCAGCGTTCCTAGAGCGCTACTTCACCCTTTCCTGTGATCGGCTGATCGATCTGCTGCTTCCGGCACATCCCCAGACATGACCTTTGCGTGGTTTTCGCGTGCGGGACTCTGCGATTTTGCGCTCGTAGCGGGAAATGCCTTCCTGATGTGTTAGCTTGGTCACGACTGCGCTCTGGCGGCGGCCCGGTGGGGATTACCGCGAGACGGGACCGAGCAGCGGTTGTTGAGCATGGATCAAGCAGGAGGTCGTCCCGATGTCTCGAGATGAGCGTTCTCGCAGGACGTGGTCCGGTCGCGTGCTCTCGAGCGCAGCAGCACTGGTAACCGTAGTGGTGTCGACGGTTACGGTGTTAACGATTGTCCTAGTTTCCGCCGCCGCCGGCGGGGCCGGTTCGGCGGTCCTTTCCGGACTAAACGCCGTCGGCCCCGCGGGAGGCGCTATCGCGGAAGCCGATAGCCCCGGAGCTGAAAGCCCGGGAGCTGAAACCGAGACGACCGAACCGCTTTGGGTGATAACGGATCCCTACGGCGAGCTGGACTGGGCCGCTTACGGTCAGTACAAAGCGAACCTCCACACCCACACAACGACGAGTGACGGCACCATGAATCCGCACGTGGTGGTCGATACCTACCAGGCTCTCGGATATGCGGTTCTCGCGATTACCGATCACGATGAGGTCACGTATCCGTGGACAGCCTTCTCCGAGATGAGAGCGAGCTCACTTTCCAGTCGACGCATGTTCACGGTTGCCCATAGGATGCCGAAAAGCCTTGAGTTCGAGGATCGCGACCCGGATCGGATGGGTATGGTCGCGATTCAGGGGAATGAGCTGTCGATGCACCACCACATGGGAAGCTACTTCAGCGACTATAGAGGCACTGCCGACCTGGAAGCATCGCTCGCGGCGACCGCGGCCAACGGCGGCCTGGCGATGCTGTTTCACCCCGGACGCTACAATCGCCCGGTGGAGTGGTATGTGGAGTTATACAGACGCTACGATCACCTGTTCGGGCTGGAGGTCTACAATCAGGGCGACCGCTATCCGGGCGATCGACGGCTGTGGGACGCGATCTTGGACCGAACGATGCCTGAGCGCCCGGTGTGGGGTTACTCCAACGACGATGCCCATGACCTGAGTCACATCGGACTCAACTGGAATACACTGATCCTCCCTGAGCTCTCTGTCGAGGCAGTGCGCCGGGCGATGGAGCGCGGCCACAGCTACTTTGTGTACGCGCCGCTCGGGCCTGGTGGACCTGCTCCACCGGTACTAGAGGCGGTCACTGTTGACGACCGCAACGCGACGCTGGAAGTAACGGCGCGAGGGCATACACAGGTGGACTGGGTCTCAAGCGGCGCAGTCGTGGCTTCAGGCGAACGGGTTGCGTTGGATGAGCTTGAGGGTCTCGGCGCCTATATTCGCGCTGAACTGCGTGGAGCAGGTGGTACTGTCGTCGGAACCCAGCCCTTCGGTCTGTTGCCGAGCGGGCCTGCCGCCGCCTCACTGCCGCGCTGAGTTGCTCGCGGCGGTTGACGCCATATGGTCGTTTCCGACGGCGAGGACGGTTGGGACCAGAAAACCGAGAATCAGCTTCCCGGCTATGCGCATGTTTGTGAACCATTTCATACGGGCACTCCTTCTTTGCTGATGCGATTTGGACCCCAACATAACCGCCCCACGGCGCACCCGTATGCCGGGAGAGTCGTACAGTTCAGTGGGAGATTTCGTATCTGTGCGGTGAAAAACGAACTGTGTCAGGAAACACTCTCAGGAAACTCCCGACATCCGGTGAGTTCAACGGTGGAGTCTGTTCAGCTATCGCGGTCGACGAGGCCGGTTTTCGCTGCGAGGCGGATAACCTCGGCGAGTAATACAGTAATCGACATAGGTGACATCTCCGTCATGCTACTCTTAGTATATAATGGAGTTCCGGAACCGGCATACAGTATGGAAGGCCGATCGCCAAACCCCACAGAGGAGGCGCTTATGGGTCAAACGCGGCAACCCCCTGAGCAATCGATCAAACGGCTGGCCGAGCTGCTCGCCGGTGCGCGCCGGCCGGCGGCGCTTACCGGCGCCGGCATCTCAGCTGAAAGCGGCATTCCCACATTCCGAAGCGGCGATAGTGGCTTCTGGGGGCGGTTCAGCCCGCAGGAGCTTGCAACGCCGCAGGCGTTCGCCGCCGATCCGCTTCTGGTGTGGTGCTGGTACGCCTGGCGTCGTGCGCAGCTCGCAGAGGTTCAGCCGAACGCCGGGCACAAGGCGCTTGCCGAGCTCGAACACCGGCCGGCGGGTTTCACCGTGATCACTCAGAACGTCGACGGGCTCCACCAGGCTGCCGGTAGCCGCAACGTGATCGAGGTGCACGGGAGCATCACCGCGGTGCGCTGCAGTGCGGAGTGCACCCCGCGGCGCTATCGTCTGCATGAGCGCGAAACCGACCCCACCGCGGCAACCGCCTTCGGTACCGACCGCGAGGTGGCGCACCTCGTGGCCGAACGCGGGGACGAGGCGTTTGCGCTCATCCGTGAGGGGCATGCGATTCCCGGCGGTGTCCCCCCGCTCTGTCCGAGTTGCGGAGCGTATCTGCGGCCGGATGTGGTGTGGTTTGGCGAGGAGCTGCCGATCGAGGCGATTAACCGCTCCTACGAGCTCGCCGAGCGCGCCGATGTGTTTCTGGCCGTGGGTACCTCGGCGGTGGTGTATCCGGCCGCCGGCCTGCCGGAACTCGCGGGAACCGCCGGTGCGGTGGTCGTGGAGATCAACCCCGAGCATACCCCGCTGAGCGACCGGTCGGACCTTTCAATCCGAAGCGGGGCCGGCGCGGCGCTGGGCGCCGCGCTCGAGCTGCTCGAGCAGGGGCCGGAACGGTCGTAGCTCAGATCACAAACCCGGCAACCAGCGCGGCGGCAACAATGAGCGGCGCGGGCACCTTGCGGGATACCAGTAGCGCAATCGAGAGCATGGTG
Organism: Spirochaetaceae bacterium; assembly: GCA_003552985.1. GTDB lineage: Bacteria > Spirochaetota > Spirochaetia > DSM-27196 > SLAA01 > B1Sed10-166. The sequence continues at coordinate 1,426 of PUPD01000133.1, read as the reverse complement.
ACGACGAGGTTCTGAAGGTGGATTCCGGAAGCCTGCAGCAGGATTACCGCCGCAATTGCGATCAGACCACCCGCGACCGCATTGATGCCGCGCAGCGCGATCCGAACCGCCTTCATCTGCTTGAGGCCTTCCCAAATCGGATAGACGAAATAGATCAGCAGCAACCCGGGTAGGAAGATACCGATGCCGCCCGCGACCGCGCCCATCACCTGAGCAAACGCGGTGCCGCTGCGCGCCGCCATGCCGCCGGCGTAGGCGGCGAAGCTGAACATGGGACCCGGGAGCCCCTGCACCAGCCCGTAGCCGGTGAGAAACTCCTGATTGGTCATGAACCCGCGCACTGCCACCAGTTCACTGTGCATAACCGGCACCACCACCTGGCCTCCGCCGAAGACGAGGTATCCGTAGCGGTAGAAGCTTTCAAAGAGCTCCACAAGCCGATGCTGCGTAGCGGCGGCGAGTACGATACCACCGAGGGCAAGCGTCGCGAAGGCCGTGAGGTAGCGCCAGGGTGGGCTCAAGCTCACGCGGTGCCAGATGCCCGGCTGGCGTGCATGCAGGATGGTCGCAAACCCACCTGCAACCAGAACAACCGGGAATACCCACGGCGCGCGAATCACATAGGTGGTTACCGCGCCGAAGAGCATCAGCAGCCCGGTGGGAATGTCGGTAACGACCTTTCGCCCGATGCGAAAAGCGGCCACGATGATGAACCCCACCGCCATAGGGCCGATATACCGCAGTACATCATAGGACAGATCGCGTACGGCCAGAAACTGATACAGAAACGACAGGATCGTCATCAGCGTGAGCACCGGGAGCGCCCAGACGAGCATGGTCAGAAGCGCCAGGAGCGGTCCGCCGGTCTTGTATCCGATTGAGACGATCGTCTGCGTGCTGGTAGGTCCGGGGAGGATGCTGCACAACGCGATCAGCTCGATCAGCTCGGCCTCGGTCAGGTATTTACGTTTCATCACCAGCTGGTCGATGAAGACGCTCATGTGGGATTCGGGCCCGCCATAGGCGCCGAGCGAGCAGATGAGCACATCCTTCAAGAAGGCAAGCGGCCGTATCGTGCGGTGGAGAGCTGCGGTTTCGCCTGCTGCGGCCGCCGCCGCGGAAGCCGGAGAGGGCGAGTCTGTACGGCGCTTGTTACCGCCGTCGTCTACTCGATTGTCATGCTGCATGATAGGCTCCTTCGGGGCTGCCGGGGGAGCTGAATCACAGCGGCGGCTCAGTGGTGCTCCTCGAGGATCTCGCGGGTGAGCTCACGAGCCTGCGCTTTGCCGCGCTCCAGGGCCGCCGCCCCAGCCTCGGTGGCTACGTAGTATTTACGGCGTCTGCCTTGCACCGTCCGCTCATGGTGCTCGAGATAACCTGCCCGATTGAGCGCATGCAACGTGGGGTAGAGTGTGCCGGGGCTCAG
>PUPD01000247.1 GCA_003552985.1 Spirochaetaceae bacterium | reverse complement strand
GCATCACCAGACCGCTTGATGGGGTAGAGGACCACCCTTTTTGCGGAGCGCTGATAATGACGTCGACACCGCTTTCCTGCATATCCACCCAGACCGCGCCGGAGGCAACACAGTCGAGCACAAACATTCCCCCCACCGAATGGGTGGCCTCCGCGATCCCCTTGATATAGCTCGGCGGAAGCATCATACCGGAGGAAGTTTCCACGTGCGGAGCAAACACAACGGCCGGCTTCTTGGATTCGATCGCAGCGGTGATCTCCTCCAACGGCGCAGGCTCCCACGGGGCCTGAGGCTCCTGCGTTACCGGCCGTGCCTTCAGCACGGTCTGGTCGGACGCGATACCGGCGGCGTCAAGAATCGCGGTCCAACGGAAACTGAACAGCCCGTTGCGCACGATCAGACAGGACTTTCCGCCCGCAAACTGTCGTGCAACCGATTCCATGGCGTAGGTTCCGCCGCCGGGTACAAGCACCACGGAATGGGCGCTGTACACCTGTTTCAGCGAGGCGCTGATGTCTCGCATCACCTGTTGAAAGCGTTGCGACATGTGATTGAGCGAGCGATCAGTAAAGACTACCGAGTATTCCAGCAAACCTCCGGGATCTACCTCTGATTTAGAATCGGACACAACTAACCTCCGTTTCGCGAGAGAATTTATCTGCGTGCGTAACGCCTTGTCCGTATTCTAACACGGATTCGAGCATCGCGAACGTGGGGAAAAACCGGTGTGCTCGTCTCGGACTGATCGAGGCTTCGAAAACAGCGCAGGGGCGTGATATAATTATTGACAGAAAAAGTAATGTATGTGACTATGTGGATGTACAACGCATGTATGTACAATTATCTGACCGCATTATCTTTAAGGAGGAATCCATGGCTGAGGCGGTTGATCGCAAGGAACTCACGCGACTCGTGACAGATGTGTATGCGCAAGTGGCACAAGAGCCGGGCGCCGGCTACCATTTTGAAGTCGGACGTGGTGTTGCCGCAAAGCTCGGTTATCCGGACGAGCTGCTGGATAAGGTGCCGCAGCGCGCGGTGGCCTCATTTGCGGGCGTTGGGTATTACTTTGATTTGGCGGCGTTGCAGCCTGGGCAGTCCGTTCTCGATCTCGGGAGCGGTTCCGGGATGGACTCGTTTATGGCGGCCGTTCAGGTCGGTCCGAGCGGTGTCGTCACGGGAGTCGACATTACACCAGAGCAACTGGAGAATGCCAATCGTTTGCGTTCCGAAGCCTTCTCGAACGTTAGCTTTCAGCACGCGCAAATCGATGCGCTCCCATTTGAAGACGGCAGTTTCGACGTCGCTATCAGTAACGGCGTCCTCAACCTCTTGCCTGACAAAGCCAAAGGGTTTGCAGAGATTGCGCGCGTGTTGAAACCGGGCGGGAGACTGGCTCTCGCCGATATCGTCACCGAGAAACAGCTCATTGAGGGTATCGTTTGTGATGCAACGCTGTGGGCTTCCTGTATCGGCGGGGCTATGCAGGAGGGCAGCTACAAGTCGGCCATTGAAGACGCCGGCATGCGCGTGGTGACAGTTCGCGAGAACCCGCAGTATCAGTTCCTCTCTGAGTCCGCCCAGGAGGCGAGCGTGGAGTTCGGAGTCAAGAGCGTTTCGCTCCTCGCTGAAAAACGCTAACGAGCTCGGCGAAATACGACGAGTGCCGACCCTGAAGCGGAAGCCGATGCAATCGGCGCACATGTCGTCTCGCAATTAACGAACCGCCCGGCGCTACATTAGACGCCGGGCGGTGCTTATTCCCATAACTCGGTCAGGTTCTGTTGTCGCATGCAAGATGGGCCTCGTGACGGCCGCAAATCACTGCGGATATAAGATTCGGCTGGTGTCGGAACGCCGACGTGGTCGTAAGATCAGATTCAGCGCTGACCTGCCGCCCAGATGCTCGGGCAGCTGTACTCCGCGGAGCTATCGGGGCGGTCATGCTCTTCGTCCATTTCCTGTTCTTTCTTGACGATCTTCAGTCCGTGCTCAACTTCCCATGCAATCAGAATCGAGATAATCACATGCAGGACGATGATCACTCCGACGATAGCAAGATCCTGATAGTCACGGATCGTTAATCAACCGGAAAATCTCCGCCGCCAGGTAAAACAGTAGTCCTAAGGCGATTCCACGACCGAACCGTATGCGTAGCTCCGTGGATGTCTTGGTGAACGGATTATCCGAATCGCGATCCAAGCGCAACGATCCGACGGTTCTCTTGACCTGTAATCGATTACAGCAGTTAGTCTTGCTCGAGGTTCACAAAGCGCAACTAGGAACCTGTGAGCAACCCGTAAGCGAAGCACTAACGCCATGAACGCACTGAAGTCAATTCGAGGTGAGATCGTCTATCTGGTGATACTGCCGGTACTCGATGTCTCGGCGGAGGTCGGGATTGCGTCGGCCTACCCGCAGTTCTTGCGCATCTATGGGTCGACCGGCCTTGCGAGCGTATTCGTTGCGATGAGCGCCTTCACCGCAGTCAGCACCGGCTTAATCTGGGGCTTGTCGGCTCGCAAGCTCGGCGTGCGCGTGTCTCTCATGTTTGCGATGTTCGGATGGGGCGTAAGCACTATTGCGCTCGGTCTGTTCTATCGAGAGGTCGGTATAGCCTTGGCTGCCCGCGCGGCACAGGGAGCATTCTCCGCCGGCTTTGCCGGGCTGCCGTTTATTGCGATTACACAGCGGGAGCAAAGACAACAATCCCGCGTACGAGGCTTGAGTCTCGTGGAAACCGCGATCAGCGTCGGTGCGATCAGCGCGCCGATGACGGTGGGCCTTGCGATATCGGTTTCGGCGGCGCGTACGTTTCTGCTCCTCGGTGCGCTCGTGCTGGTGTTATTGGTTGTGCTGGGGTGTCGCACCGTATTGGGGGCGGTATGGCACGCTCGGAAAAACCAAGATGATGTCCGTACGCCGGCGAGCGAGCCAAGCGGCTCGCCTGATTCGTTGAAGGATTCCCAGTACCGGACGGGACGCAACGGCATTCTCCACGCCGCATTCCGCGTAGCCGCGCCCACCACATTTGCCGCGCTCACCGCTGTGGTGCTGTCGGCACTCGAGACGCTGGTCCCTGCGCTCGGTGAGAGTGCCACCGGCTCGGTATTGGCCGGCAAGGTCGCAGTCACCTGCTTCGAGTGCCTCGTTGTGGTGGGGGTCCTCACAAAAGGGCGTTCTGTTGGGCTCCGCCGCACGGTACCGGTGTTGCTGGGGGCGGGGTTCGCCGGTGTATATCTCTTTGCATCGTGGCAGATTGCAGTTGTTGTCGCCTTATGCCTGCTGGGCATAGCGGTCGGAAACCAGATTACCATGGGAAACGAGCTTGCCGCCGAGCGGGCAAAAGGACTTGAAGAACACGGCATGGCATTATACGCAACCTTGCGAATCTCGGGGAGCTTCATAGGGCCGTTGTTTATGAACCTGGGGTATCCGCTGGTCTTCGCTGCGCTTGCGGTGGTGTCGCTGTTGGCGGCGGTCGTGATCGCGCCGGCCGCAACAAGCTTCGCACCATTACCAAAGAAATAAAAAATCGCTTGCTGTGTAATCAATTACACACGCTACAGTACTCGGTAGAGGAGCGATAGCGTGATGCGTGATTACACAATTCTGGCGGAACTGGTAACCTCGGGAATTGAGCGCGAGTTATTCGGAGGCGAGTTAGACGGCTCCGGTGCCGGAGAACGGCCGGCCGGCAAACACGGGGAGATGTCGCTTGCGTCGGAGGTTGGGGAGGGAGGCTCGGTTTTGTCCGGCCGTGGCCTTCGTCCACGATGGACCGCGATCCGGATGCATATGCAACGCTGGATTACTCGGATGCTGCCCGCCCGACCGTAGGCACAACAGCGCCGGGTATCCTACGCGTTTCCAGCGCAGGCTCTTGAGGAAGCGTTTGCTGAGACCGCGCCGAACGCCTAAGAGGAGTACAGTAATGCCGACAATTAAGGACATCGCCGAGTTCACCGGCCTTTCGACCGCTACGGTTTCGCGCTGTCTGAACCGGCATCCCTACGTATCGCGTGAGGCGCAGCTGGCGATTGAGCTTGCGGTGCGGGAGCTCGGCTACCGGCCGAACAGCGCAGCGCGAAGCCTCAGGAGCGGGCGAACGGGGCGCGTTGGGGTAGTGGTTCCGGACGCATCCCACCCGTTTTTCGCTGCGCTGGTCGCCGGTGCCGGGCAGGCCGCGGCCCAGGCGGGATTCGATCTCCTGCTGCAACAGACTGAGGCAGGCGAGTGGCACGCCGACAGGCTGCTGGAGCCGGTGATAACCGCCGGCGTCGACGGTCTGCTGGTAGCCTCGGAGCTCACGCCCTGGGAGCAGTATGCCGACGCCCTGTCGGAGTTTCCGGTCGTCACCTGTGATCAGGCGCTTGCCGAGATTGATCTCCCGGCGGTGTATGTGGATCACTACGAGAGCACGCTTGAGGGACTCGCGCACCTGCGCGAGCGCGGTTCGGGGTCGATCGTCGGGATCAGCAGTACTTCCGCGGCAGCTTCACCCGACCGCCTGCGCCGGGCAGCCTATCGCGAGTTTGCGCATCGGAACCCAGAACTAACCGTACACGAGCTGTACATCGACGCCGACACGCCCGAAGCCGGGTCTCAGCTGCTCGCGAAACTAACTGCGCTCGATCCGCTGCCGGACGGTGTGTTCACCGGCTCCGACGACATTGCCGCCGGGCTACTGCTCGCTGCTCGGGAGAACGGCGTCGATGTTCCGGCGAAACTCAAGATCATAGGGTTCGACGATTCGCCGATCGCACGCGTGCTCCGGCTCACTACCGTGCATCAGCCGGTACGCAAGATGGGCGCCCGCGCGTTCACCTTGCTCCGGCAGCTGATGCAAACCTCTCGTTCGACACCTTCACCGGGAGCGGCCGCAAGCGGTCCTACCGGCGTTCAACGGGTGCGGGTTCGGTATAAACTGATAGCACGCGAGACTACCTGAGACGGCGTTTCAGCTTAGGTGGAGATAGCGCTGAGCCTCGCGTGCGCCCTCGGCGGCCACTACCAGAGCATTTCGTTACCTTGGTAGTCCATATAGACGGGACTGTCGTTTGATAGCGTTGCGATCAGCTGCATCATACCGGCGACCGACTCCTCTACCGACAGCGTGGCGTTGAAGCCTCCCATCTCGGTGCGTACCCAGCCCGGATGCAGCGCTGCGATCGCGACTCCCTCGGGACGACAGTGAAACGTCAGCAGTTTAGTGAGCATATTGAGCGCCGCCTTTGATACGCAGTAAGGGACGCCTCTGCCGCCGCGCTGACTCGCGATGCTCCCGACGCTGGAGCTGATCATGATCACCTTGGGATCAGTGCCGTTGCGAATGAGCGGAAACAAGCGCTGCGTCACGCGCAGCGGCCCGAGGGTGTTCACATTGAACAGCTCCTGTATGTCCCCGGGGCTGATGTCTTCAAGCCTGCTTTCATCCGGTTCCTTGGCGAGCCCGGCGTTGTTTATCAGAATGTCTATCGCGCTGACATGGGCCTCGATCTCGCGCGCGGCCTGTTCTACCGAATCATCGTCGGCGACATCCATCGCTACGATGTGTGCCTGTTCGGGATACTCGGCAGCCAGGCCGCGGGCTCCTTCGCAGTCCGGATTGCGCACCGCCGCGACCACGGTGTGCCCCTCCTCGAGGTATGCGCGGGCGAACGCGTAGCCGATTCCGCGTGATGCCCCGGTAATACAGACTATTGCCATTGCTCGTTCCTCTCCTCTTGGGTTGTGGTGTTGATGATGCGCCGGAGTTCCCTGCACGCCGTTGATCATTATTGACCCCGCATCAGCCCAATAATAACCAGACTACCACAGTAAGGTCCATGTCGTACGAGACGACATGGCACTCGAAGACCTGCATAGAAGCGGACCCTTCGCTGACACGCAGCCGAAGTAGAGCGTATAATTGCTCTGCGCCGCGCGCCGCTCGGTGCATGGGAGATCGCAGGTGGAGAGCTATACAATCACTGAGCTTAGGCGCGAGCTGCATACACGCGCTGATCCGCAGCAAGCTGCCGATCTGCAGCGCTATTTCAAAACCGCCCCGGGTGAGTACGGCGAAAATGATCGCTTTCTCGGCATCCGTGTTCCCGAGCTACGGCGCCTCGCGAAGGAATACCGGCCGTTGGCGCTGGATGCGGTCGTTGAGTCACTGCGTTCCCAATGGCATGAGGAGCGATGCCTTGCGCTCCTATTGCTTGTGGCACAGTATCAAAAGGGATCGGCAGAGACGCGTGACTCGATCCATGGCATCTACCTCGAGAATACTCGCTTCGTAAACAATTGGGACCTCGTGGACGTTTCGGCCGAGCACATCGTCGGCGCTCATACCGACCCGAACGACGTTTCATTGCTCGTTCGGCTGGGTGGTTCCGATTGCGTGTGGGAACGGCGTATCGCGATCATGGCGACGCTTCACTGGATCAAGCGCAATGAGTTCGCTCCCACGTTGCGCATCGCCGACTTGCTGCTACAGGATACACACGACCTGATCCAAAAGGCGGTAGGGTGGATGCTGCGGGAAGTGGGCAAACGCGATCAGGTACAGCAGGAGGCGTTTCTGATCACCCGCTACCGCCGCATGCCGAGAACAATGCTGCGCTACGCGATCGAGAGGCTTCCCGAAGCACGGCGACAGCAGTTCCTGCGTGGGGAAGCATGAGCCGGGAGCGAGTGCAAAACGGGGCGAAGACGCCGGATTCGATCTGCCGGCGGTCACCGGTGGGTGGCACGCTCTTCGTTCCGGCAGGTTGCTATGGTGCGTTCGTACCGCTTGCTCCTTCGTTCGGGCGTGCTGATCGCTGCGTGGCTCAGCGCCGCCGCCTCGGCACCGGCGGTTCTCAATGCGCGCGACCCGGAGAGCGGGGCCGGGGTGCCGGGACTCATTCGGCTTCTCGAGGTGCACACCAACCGGTAGCTCGATCGCTACCGCATTCCCGGCGCGGCGATCGCGATTGTTCACGAGGGGCGTATCGAATGGAGCGCTTCGTTCGGGTACGCGGACCTCGGGGCCGATCTCCCGCTTGAGCCCGATGCCGTTTTCCAGGTTGCCTCGATCTTCAAGCCCGTTGCCGCGCTCGGAGTGATGGGCTCGTCGAGCGCGGCGCGGTGAGCCTCGACGAGGCGGTTGCCGCAGTCACCGTTCGACCGCGACGGGGTGACTATCCGCGCGATTCTCAGCCATACGGCCGGGCTGTCGGTCGGCGGCTATCCGGGCTACTCGCCTGAGGCGTAGCCGCTTGCTGAAAGCGAGCGGCCGACTGTACAATGCGGCAGAGGTAATCTCATGTCCACTAATGCTACCGCTAAAGCGTTGGATGACGATCTGCTGGAAAAAATCGATGCCTATTGGCGGGCGTGCAACTACTTAGCCGTCGGGATGATTTATCTGCAAGACAACCCATTATTGCGAGAGCCGTTGAGCAGCGCGCACATCAAGCGGCGACTGCTGGGCCATTGGGGGGCAAGCCCCGGCCTGTCCTTCATGTATGTCCACCTCAATCGGTTGATTGTAGCGCACCAGCAGCAGATCATCTTCCTCGCCGGGCCGGGGCATGGCGCTCCGGGCGTACTTGCTCCGGTCTATCTTGAGGGCACGTATTCGGAGATCTATCCGAACACAAGCCAGGACGAGACCGGGATGCGGGCTTTTTTCAAGCAGTTTTCCTTCCCGGGCGGCGTCGGGAGCCACTGCACGCCGGAGACGCCCGGCTCCATTCACGAGGGCGGCGAGCTCGGCTATTCGCTGTCGCATGCTTTCGGTGCGGCCTTCGATAATCCTGAGCTGCTGGTGGCGGTAGCAGTGGGTGACGGCGAAGCCGAAACCGGCCCGCTGGCCACCAGTTGGCACTCGAGCAAGTTCCTCAATCCCATCCGTGATGGTGCGGTCCTCCCGATCCTGCACTTAAACGGCTACAAGATCAACAATCCCACGCTGCTCGCGCGTATTCCGGAAGATGAGCTGGCGATGCTGTTGCGCGGCTATGGTTGGACACCGCACTTCGTCTCAGGCAGTGATCCGCTCGAGATGCACCAGCAGATGGCGTCCTCACTGGATACCTGCTACGCCGAGATAAAGGACTTCCAGCAGGAAGCCCGCCGCAGCGGCCGGGCCTCGCGCTGTCATTGGCCGATGATCGTGCTGCGCACTCCCAAGGGCTGGACCGGCCCCGAGTCGGTGGACGGCCGGCGCGTGGAGGGCTTCTGGCGATCGCACCAGGTACCCCTGTCCGGGGTACATCAGAATCCGGAACACTTGCGGCAACTGGAGACGTGGCTACGCAGTTACCGACCGGAAGAGCTGTTCGACGAGCAGGGTCGGCTGCGGCCGGATCTGCGCGCCCTTGCCCCCACCGGCACTCTGCGTATGGGGGCTAACCCGCATGCCAACGGCGGCCTGCTTCGCCGACCGCTACGGCTTCCGGACTTTCGTGAGTTTGGCATCCCAGTGCCGAAGCCGGCTACCACGCGCCACATGAACACCAAGCCCGCGGGGTATTTGCTGCGGGAGGTCATGAGCCGGAACATGGACGATTTCCGCGTCTTCGGTCCCGACGAGAACACCTCTAACAAGCTCGATGCCATATACGAGGTCAGCAAGAAGCTGTGGCTCTGCGACTACTACGAGGAGGATGCCGACGGAGGTGAGCTCGCGCCGGACGGGCGCGTTCTTGAGATGCTGTCGGAGCACACCTTGGAGGGCTGGTACGAGGGGTATGTGCTGACCGGTCGCCACGGGTTTTTCGCCACTTACGAAGCCTTCGTCCATGTAATCGACAGTATGTATAACCAGCATGCCAAATGGCTCGCGATCTGCGAGGATATTCCGTGGCGAGCGCGCATCTCCTCGATCAATCTCTTGATTACCTCTACCGTCTGGCGCCAGGACCACAACGGCTTCACCCATCAGGATCCGGGGTTTCTTGACGTAGTGATCAACAAGAACCCTGAGGTCACCCGCATCTATCTGCCGCCGGATGTCAACACCCTGCTGTCCACCGTGCACCACTGCCTGAAGAGCCGCGACGACATCAACGTGATCGTTGCCGACAAGCAGAATCATCTGCAGTATCTGGATATGGACGCGGCTATTACGCACTGCACCAAGGGCATCGGAATATGGGAATGGGCGAGCAACGACCAGGGCAGCGAGCCCGATGCGGTGCTGGTCGGATGTGGAGACATTCCGACCAAAGAGGCGCTTGCCGCGGTGGCGCTGCTGCGTGAGCATTTCGACGACATCAAGCTGCGCTTCATCAATGTGGTGGATCTCTTCCGCATCCAATCAGCCGGCGAGCATCCCCATGGTCTCGACGATGCCGAGTTCGACAGCCTGTTCACACGCAACCGGCCGGTGATCTTCAACTTCCACGGCTATCCGTGGCTTATTCACCGGATGGCCTACCGCCGCACCAACCATAGCAATCTGCATGTGCGCGGCTACAAGGAACGCGGTAACATCAACACTCCGCTTGAATTGGCTATCGAGAACGAGATCGACCGCTTCACCTTGGCCATGGATGTGATCAAACGTGTTCCGCGGTTGCAGGCCACCGGAGCGCATGTTCTAGAACGCCTGCGGGACGCGCAGATTGCCTGCCGCAACTATGCCCACGAGTATGGTGTGGACCGGCCGGTGGAAGACGAATGGGTCTGGCCCTATTGATCGGCTGCTGAGGAGCGTATTGAAGAGTACAGCATGGGCTCGTACGGGGCACAAACGTGAGCTATCCTAAATCCAGTCGTCCCCGGGAGGTGTATCCTTTTTCCGGCGGGGAGCTGGTACTGTATAAGTCTGCCAGGCTGGAAAAGCTGTACATTGAGCTCACCAATCGCTGTAACTTCAGCTGCCGCATGTGTTTTCGTAACAATTTCCGCGGCGAGTTCGGAGCTATGCCGGACAGGGTGTTGGATGCGCTGCTGGAGCAGCTCAAAACCCTGCCGGATCTTCAGGAGGCGCTCATCGGCGGAATCGGCGAACCGTTGCTGCACCCGCGCTTTCGTGAAGTTGTTGCCGCGCTCAAACACCGTGGCGCTGTGGTGGAGGTGCAGACAAACGGAGTGCTGATCGACGATGATCTGATCGATTTCCTGCTTCGAGAGGATATCGACCGCATCATAACCAGCTACGAATGCGGTGCGGTCGGGCATGTGCAGGCTACCGGGTTGAAAGACACCATCAGCAGACTCGCTGAACGCCGTCGGACACTGCGGGGCGGTCACTCACGCGCCAATCACCCGCGGATCACACTACAATGGATTCTGACCGCAGATACGCTCGAACGGCTGGTGCCCGAAGCCCGGGAGATGGTAGCGCTTGGTGTAAACGAGCTTATTCTGTCGAATTTGCTGCCGATGGACGAGTCGATGGCGGCGGATTCCCTGATCTTCAGCCCGCAGACCGGCAGACAAGACCGCGTGGCATGGAAAAATCGGGGAGACATTCTGGAGCCCTTTATCGATGCGCTTCGTTACCGCGCCAAAGTCGCGCGACCTGAGTTCCACCTGCGAACCGAGCGTCGGTGCAGTTTCGTCGACAGTAATGCAGCGGTGATCCGCCACGATGGCGCAGTCGCTCCGTGTTACCGGTTGTTGCATGAAAGCCGCGAGTACTATCAAGGTCGTTGGCGCGAGGTCGTTCCGCAGCTGTTCGGCAATATCCTCGACGATGCCGTACACCAGATCTGGAGCAACCGAGAGTTCCTGTGGTTTCGCCACCAGGTCGCGAACAAACTTTATCCGTCATGCCCCGACTGCGAACTGCGCGACGGGTGCGAGTATATCGCCGATACTACCGCCGATTGCTACGCTAATAGCCCTTCGTGTGCTGATTGTCTGTGGGATCGACAAATCTTAATTTGTCCCTGAATATCGATAGTACAAGCTTGACTGCAGCATAGTGTCGTGAAATAATCAGCTATTCGCGTCTCTGAAATCTGTAATCGCTAAAGTGTGTCCCCGTTGTGGTTGCGCGCCAAGCAGGCAGATCGTCAGGGTTCACGGGGAAACTCGCGGACCTCCCGTAAAGGAAAGGAGACAATCTCAATTCCAATCTGGAGGTGTACGCATGGCTTTCATGGGTACTACGCTGAGGGTTAACCTGACTGACGGGACGATCAAGAAAGAATCGACTCCCGTGGATCTGGCCAAGAAATACGTTGGTGGGCGCGGATTAGCAACCCGGTTGCTGATGAACGAGATTGATCCTGGGATTGATGCACTTTCACCGAACAACAAGCTGATTTTCGCGACGGGGCCGCTAACCAATACGAATGCTCCGACCGGCGGGCGTTATATGGTCGTCACCAAAGGCCCGCTCACCGGCGGTGTTGCGTCAAGCAACTCCGGCGGCGACTGGGGCGCCTATCTCAAAAAAGCCGGTTATGACATGGTGATCGTTGAAGGCAAAGCGGCTAAACCGGTCTATCTGTCGGTGATGGAAGATGAGGTGGAGCTCAAGGACGCTGCGCACGTGTGGGGTAAACGCGTACCGGAAACTACCGATATGCTGATCGCAGAGTCAGGCCAGAAGAAGGCCAAGGTCAGCTGCATCGGGCCCGCCGGCGAGAATATGGTTCTATTTGCCTCAATCATGAACGAGAAACACAGGGCAGCCGGCCGCACCGGCGTCGGCGCGGTGATGGGCAGCAAGAATCTCAAGGCGATCGTGGTCCACGGTGACAAGAAGTCGCCGATTCCCGATCCGGATGCGTTCCGCGATCTGGTGAAAGGCAAGATCGCCACGATCAGGGGCAACGGCATTACCGGCGAGGGCCTCCCGAAGCTCGGGACCAAGGTGCTCGACAACATCATCAACGAGAACGGGCTCTACCCCTCGCGTAATTTCCAGGACGTCATGTACGACGGTACGGCTCACATGTCCGGTGAGGCGTTGGTGGAGAAGGGCTATCTCAAACGCAACAGCGGCTGCTACATGTGCCCGATCGCCTGTGCTCGCAACGTCGAGCTTCCCAATGGACGCAAGGGCGAAGGTCCAGAGTACGAAACCGGTTGGGCGTTCGGTCCGCTACTGGGTTTTCACGATCTGAACGTAATCTGCGATGCAAACTTCCTCTGCAACGACCTGGGACTGGATACGATTTCGGCGGGCGTTACGATCGCCTGTGCGATGGAGATGTACGAGAAAGGCTATATCAAGAAAGAGGAGCTCGCCAACGGCCCGGAGCTAAGCTTCGGCAACACCGAGGCGCTGCCGTACTATCTGTACCAGATGGCCTATCGCGAGGGGATCGGCGACAAACTTGCCGAGGGCTCGTTGCGCTTTGCAACCAGCTACGGTTGCCCGGAGTTTTCCATGACCTGCAAGGGTCAGGAAATTCCCGCGTACGATCCACGCGGCGTACAGGGTATGGGTATGTCCTATGCGGTCGGTAACCGCGGAGCCGATCATGTGCGCAGTTACCTTATCGGGCCTGAAATCCTCGGTTCGCCGGAGAAACTGGACCCGCAGGCGATAGACGGCAAGATGCAATGGCTATTCATATTCCAGAACCTTACTGCGGTGATCGACTCCTCGGGGCTGTGCCTGTTTACCTCGTTTGCGCTGAACGCCGACGACTACGCCGATATGCTCAATGCGGCGACGGGGTTCAATCTGAGCACTGAGCAGTGGCTTGAAGCCGGCGAGCGTATCTGGAATATGGAGCGGAACTTCAACTTGTCGGCGGGGATCACCCCGGACAAAGACACGCTGCCGAAGCGCTTCTTTGAAGAGCCCGCCCAGCGTGGACCCAACAAAGGAAAGGTGCACCGGCTTCCGGAGATGCTGCCGGAATACTATCAGATTCGCGGCTGGAACGCCGACGGAACCATCCCGGCGTCGAAGCTGGAAGCGCTTGGCATCGAGTAGGGTTATTGACTGATGACGATTAAATTTTTCGCCACCCTCAAGCTCAAGCTGGGGGTGGCATCGGTGGAACTCGACGCTGAGCCGCAGCTCAGCGTCGGCGACGCCATTAGACGTGCCGAGCAATCGACGGGGCGTTCCTTTTGGTCAGAGATTTTTGATCAGGATGGGAAGACGTTTCCGGGGGGAATGGTGCTGTTGGACGGCGCCAATATTGCGCACCTTGACGGGGTCGATACGAGGGTGGGCGACGCGGAGACGATTTCAGTCTTTCCGCCGGCCGGCGGCGGATAACGTGCTGCGGGCCGTTGATGAGGCTGGTGTCCGCAGGCTGTGGTGATCAGAGCTGCCGTTGAAGCGCACCGCGGCGAGACATCCCGCGCTACCGCTTCAGAATAACACCAACACGGTGCGGGGCAGTTCCCACGATTCAAGCCTTGTCTGCGTGGTCGGCGCCGTTCTGCGTGTTGAACGGCTGCAGCTTGATAATCTCGTGCTCATGCGTCATGCCGTCGATCGCCAGAATCCGGTCGACGAGCATGGCCGGGGTACCTCCCTCGCACCAGCGGACGAACTCGGCTACCTGTGCGGCTGCCACCAGGGATACCACGTGCGGCATAATCGGTTTGCCCTCAGCCTCCTCATCAGCACGCTGCTCGAACGCCGGGCCGAATACGCCGCGATAGCCTCTACCGCCGGGTTCAAGCGTGGACACCTGCCCGAACCAGCCCTCGGCGCCGCCGTGAATCAACGGCAGTGGAAGCCCGCGTGGCGCGTCGCTGTCGCGGGAGGCCGGAATACTCGCTGTACGCTGCGTGAGGCCCGGGCCGCTCTGCAGCGCGGCCTCCAGCGAAGCACGCGCACCGAAGCTGTCGAGGCAGTCAAAGCAGATATCGGCGTCAGGCAGCCGAGTGCTACCGACGATCCGCTCGCGTCGTACGTTTAGCCGGACTGACGGATTGATCTCCGAAAGGCGTTGTTCTGCAACATCCACCTTGGGGCGGCCCAGATCGGCGGGTAAGTAAAGCACCTGCCGGTTAAGGTCCGGCGCGTCCACCACTCCCGGATCGTAGATAGTAAGCTCGGCAACGCCAAGCCTCGCGAGTAACACCGCAACGTTACTGCCTAAACCGCCGGCGCCGGCGAGGAGAGCTCGCGCCGCTTGCAACCGCCGCATTCCTTTTCCGGTCAATAGTGGCCGGTGCCGCGCGTATCGATCACTCTCTTTGGTCATGAGCCGACTCTACTGCAGCAACACCCGGCGGCACAAGCGGTCGGGTGGTGGTAAGCGTCGGGTTTTCGAAATGGGCTGCAATAGACGACCGGTGTCCTCGGCTTACGAAAAAGGTGCGGTACCAGCGGGGGTGCCCAATTAGCGCTGCAGCAGCGCCCATCCCGGTTCGGCGGCCGTGAGTAGCAGCTCACCGAGATTCGGAACAATCAGGAATACGGTTCGCCCGACAATACCGACGGCTATAGCCCGGTCTAGTACGGGCGCGCTTGAAAGTAGGCCGTCGGGGTCCGGCGAGGCCCGGCTGAGCTTCCGGATGACAACCTCGCGCCCTACACTGTTGAGGGCGTCGTGCGTATCGGCGCTCTCAGACCGTATCAGTGGATGTTCTTCCACCATCCATACGCGAACCTGTCGGGTTTCGGCGCGAGCGGTCAACGATTCAGAGCTGGGAGCCGGCCCGTAATTCGTTCCGCCCCGGCCGACAGGCAAGACGGCCGTATACTCGGTCGGGATGCGCCCGAAATAGATGGTGGCCGGATGCCACTCGCCGGGCTCAAACCGGCGCTCGGTAAAACGGAACGAAACCGCCTCATCCGTCGACCGCGAAATGATGCTTCTGTTTTGAAAAAGCCGTACTACCGTCGCCTCATAGTCGGCGCGGCTCGGGCCGTCTACAAATCGCAGCTTATCGGCAAGCCTAGGAACCGCTACAGTGTAGCCTCGGCGCTTCAGGAAACGGTTCCAATGGCGGGTGAGCTGTTCGATCTCGTGCTGGTTCAGATTCTCCGTCAAGTCGTGATCGTCGTCACGACAATAAGCCGGCTGATACTGAATACGCCGGTCCTCGGCATCGCGCAATCGTAATTGAGCCCATTTCTGAAAGCGGTAAATGAGCTCTGCGCTCGGTTCGTCCTGGCCTTTGGGAAGCTTCCGGGATAGCTCGATTAGTTCACGCGCCCAGATCTGGCGTAGCTCGTGCGGGCGTTCGAGCGTGTGGTAATGGAGCGCGTACGCCGTAAGATCGAGAAGGTCGTCGAGCGACGACGGAGTGGCATGTTTTGGGTAACGGACGTGCAGGTGGTAGAAGTCGCTCAGTGTAAGCCTATCCGCCCGCCCCAGAAGGAGTAGATATTCGATCTCGAGCGCGGCGAGCGGCAGCACAGTTTCAGCGAGGCGGTGAAAATACTCAGCCGGATTGCCGCGGATCAGGCGCTCCTGTTGTGACGCGCCAACCGGGCCCGCCGGCGTCACAGCAGGCGCCTCCGCAGGCGCCGGCGGTTCGTCAGGCGCGTGGGGCGGGGCAGTGCCGCATGCCGCGCCGGCTGCGCTTGCGATCAGAACCGCGCTCCACAAGAGCGTGCGCCTGAGCGCGCGGGAACCGACGCATAGGCTCATGACAGCACAATAGCATGCCGCCGCGGTTCAGCTCAATCGACCGAGTATGGCGGCCAGCACTGCACTTGCTCTCATTATCAGGTAGCGTTTTCCGGCGAGATAAGGCATGATTCGCTTGTATGAAAACCGAGAGTTCGGCCGATATCGATGCGAGGCTGCTTGAACAGGTGGCGCAGGCCACCGAGAACCTTGACGGTCGCCCCTCATGGGACGCGTACTTTATGGCTACCGCGTTGCTGCTGGCATCACGCTCGAGCTGTGAGCGGTTACACGTGGGCTGCGTGGTGGTCTCCGGCGGCGAGAACCCCAACCGGATTATTGCCGCCGGTTACAACGGGTTCTTGCCCGGCGCTGCGCATCGCTCAAGGGTCCGCGACGGCCACGAACAGGCGACGGTGCACGCCGAGCAGAACGCCGTGGCTGATGCCGCCCGGCGCGGTGTGGAGCTCGGCGGCGCACGGGTCTACGTAACGCACATCCCCTGCATAACCTGCTGCAAGATTCTCGCTGCCGCCGGCATTCGTGAGATCGTCTACCGTTATGACTATCGTAACGACCCGCTCGTTCCGGAGATCCTCGCCGAGAGTGCGGTCACGCTGACTAAGCTGTAGCTCTCAGGCTTCCCCGCGGAATTCGTTACGCCGATAGTTCGGCTTGCTGCAGCGGGAACTGCAACACTGCTCGTGTGCCGGCGCTGTGCTCGAACCGAACGTTGCGTTAAGATTCTCCGCAAGAGCGTGTACCATGGTTAGCCCGAAGCCAGTATCGCTGCCGAGGTTGAACGTCGGCGGCAGGCCCGGGCCGTGATCCCGCACGGCGATGCAAAGCGATCCGTTGCTGGGGTGGGCCTTCAGAGCCAACTGCCGCCTATCGCGACGGTTGAATGCATACTTCATGGCGTTTCTGACGAGCGCGGTAACGATCATCCCTGTGTTGGAAAGCTGCTTTGCCGAAAGCGGAAGGTCTGCCATGTCGAGCTCAAGGCTGACTGAGGTGCCGGCCGGAAAGAACTCGACCACCTTGTCTACCAGCGTCTCGAGAAACTCCTACAGTGATGCGCTGGTTTGCGTCTCGGTTCGGTAGAGCTGATCGTATAGTATCTCCATGCTTCGAACGCGATTAGCAGCGTCGTTGAGGGCTGCGATAGCATCAGGGTTATAGTCGAGGTTGTCGGCCTCCAGCATGAGTACGCCAACCATCGTATTCATGGTGTTCTTAATGCGGTGGTGGATTTCTCTTAGAGGCGTCTCTTTCTCCTCGAGAAGTGGCCAGATTCTTTCGATCGCTTTCTTGTAATCCGTTATGTCATGCTGCGCGATAACCGCTCCGACTATCCTCCCGGCAGGATTAGTCAGTGGCCTCCGGTGCAACTCAGTGATCGTGGCGCCCGGTCCTCAGGGGCGATCACAATCTCGGCATCGCGCACCAGTTGTCCCCTGTAGGCGCGGTACAGCGGAATATCGTCGGTCGGCAGCGGTGTCACGCTGTCGGAACTGAACAGATCATAGTAGGCGGCCAACTGATCGCTCGTGATCAGTTTCTCCGGCAGACCGTGTAAACGGCGGGTAGCCCCGTTGAAGCGTGATATTCTGCCCAAGCGCTCCCCATAGACATATAGGTGACGGCGTTGCACCGAGTTTCCGGCCCTGAACCCTTCCGATTCGTACGTCTGATCCTGCAGTCTGATTCGACAAACCGCGACATCGAATTGGTACCACAAGCACGGAACGGCATCGGCGGGCTCTTGGAAAATCCCCTCGAGAGTAATGCCGGGTTTCGCAACGATCTGGGAGATCTTGTACAGGCAGTTGAGCTCTTTCGCCCCTTCCTGAAGTCGGCGGTGGGTCTCCAGTGGATGTTCTTCGGCAACTGCTTCGTGATGGGCGAGCGCGGATTCAAGCTGATCCTTTTCCCGTTGTACCCCAATGTGCGCCTCGTGGACCCTGAAAGCCATCTTCAGTGATTGGCTTTGGTTGACTGAACGATACCAGAGGTTAAGGCTCTTTTGTCCCCTGCCGTGGGATTTCCGGGTTACCCCCCCCAACGCCGCTGCTTGTCAGACGTTCATGCGCAACAGAAGTCGATTCACGCAGAATCAGTTGAGTAGGGATCACAATCTTGTAAGCCAAGTGTTCGTTGTACGCAATGATCTGGTGGAGATTCGTGACCGCAAGGCGCGCCATAAGGTCGAGGTCAACACCGACCGTGGTCAGGCTCGGCTGCATGTAGAGCCCCTGCTCAATGTTGTCAAAACCTACGATACTCATCTGTCCAGGTATTGCCAGACCAAAATCACGCGCGGCGTGAATTGCCCCGATCGCCATCATGTCGTTAGCAGCGAAGACTGCAGTCGGTAGCTGTGGTGCGCGTTCCAGAATGGCTCGCATCGCACGGAATCCGCCGTCAAAAGTCCAGTCCCCGTGCGCAACAGGCATCTCGTCCCAGGCGAGTTGCGCCTCAAACAGCGCTTGCACATAACCTGCGTAACGCTCGATTGAGGTGTCGTACCCTTGAACACCGCCGATGTAACCGATCGTGGTGTGTTGCAACTGAATTAAGTGCTGAGTCGCCGCCTTTGCACCGTTGAAGTTGTCTGCTTGAACCGACACGGAGTGTGGATCATGGCTGTTGACCACCACTGCCGGCATGGCTCGCGCCCTCATTTCGTCAACAACCGCCTTAGGCACACGACTCACGACAAAAACGCCGACCACATTCTCCGGCAATCGAGCCAAATCCGACACAGTGCCGAGCGAGGTGTAGGTTAGTTGCAACGACTTTTCCCGGCAGTGCCGTTCAATTTCGAGGAACAGCTTGGTGTTGAACGGCTCGGCAATACGATTCAAGCGATTATCCACCGCCGGCAACGTGAACGCTGCCGTTGCCGGTCCGGCATTCGGATTAGTCTGTGCCAAGAGGTCCTTCACAAACGAACCAACCCCCGGTCTCTTCTCCAACACGCCTTCATTAACGAGCAGATCCAGCGCTTTGCGAACTGTTTGCCGGTCAACGTTGAACTGGGCCGCTAGACCCTTCTCGGTCGGCAGCATTCCGCCGTTGCGGTACTCTCCTTTGCAGATAGCGTCCAGGAGTGCTTCGTACACCTGCATATATAACGGTAGGTTCTTGTCTCGGCTTACCATGCTAGAGGATCCTTGTGTTCTCCGTCGATTCAAACAGATCGATTGATGCCCCCATCATGTTCTTGAGCGGATCGGTAATCTCGTTCAACCGCCGAACAGTCGGCGGCGGCAACGGGCGGTGCGCTACGGCCAGACTATCATTCAATTGTGCAATCGAGCGAACCCCGACGAGCGTACACGCTATTGCCGGATTCGCTATTGTCCAGCCCAACGAAAGCTCCAGCATACTCACCCCTGAGTCGTCAGACAAGCGCTTCAGTGCCGACAGACACTTGGTCATCTCCGACTCGAAGCCCGCGCCGTTATGTCTACTCCCAACTCTATCGCCCCGAAAGTGGCGTGTACGAGCTCTTGGCGCCGGCACATTCTCGAGGGACAAATACTTCCCGGTCAAGACACCCTGTAGCAACGGCATATATGCCAGTATCCCGATTCCCATATTCTTGCACATCTGGAGCAGCTCGAACTCGATCCCCCGGCTGAGCAGATTGTAACAGAGCTGGTCGGCGATGACCGGATAGTCCGCAATTTCGTGCAGTTGCGCCGGTCCGTGATTGCTTACCCCGATATAGCGTATTTTGCCTTGTTCGCGCAGTGATACCAAGGTATCAAACGCTTCCCGAACGTCAGGAGGAGAAGTGGCTGGCTCCGGAGAATCGGTGAAGTGCGGCATGGACTTTGCGCAGATCGGCCAGTGCACCATATACAGGTCAATATAGTCTGTACCTAAGCGACGTAAACTGCCGTCGCAATGCGCCCGCAGCGTGCTTGGATAGGTATGGTGGGGGCTCACCTTGGTCGCAATAAGAGCCCGGGGTCGACGCCCTTTGAGCGCCCGTCCCAACGCCACCTCACTGCGTCCTTCATTGTATACTTCAGCAGTGTCAAAAAGGACGCATCCCGCTTCAAGCGCAGCTGCCACAACCGCATCCACCTCGTACTGCTCC
Source organism: Spirochaetaceae bacterium (assembly GCA_003552985.1). GTDB lineage: Bacteria > Spirochaetota > Spirochaetia > DSM-27196 > SLAA01 > B1Sed10-166. The sequence continues at coordinate 6,366 of PUPD01000247.1, read as the reverse complement.
TGCGTGCCCCAGTATGAACCGCCACCGAAAGACCAGCAACCAATACCCAGCACCGGTAGCTCAAGGTCGCTGCTCCCGCATATTTGTCGACTGACAGTCGCTTGTTTCGCCGAACAATCTTTCATAGGTCAAGCTCCGCGCCCAACGTAGTGGGGCAGTAGAACTTCTCAATGAAGCGGATCACCAGCTTATGCGCTTCCTCATGGTTTACGTACGGGACACGGGCAGGGTTGTAGATGACATCACTCAGATCCTCGAATAGCACGCAGTTGATCCCCCAGGCGAGCATTTGCTTAATGCCGAAAGAGCGGTTGAGCAAGCACATGTTCGCGTGAACTCCTGAATACAAAAGTGTATCAATTGAGCGCTCTTTAAGCGCTGAGTAGATAAGCTCACCCTCGTCACCGGCTATCAGGTCTTGTGTGTCGTCAATGCGTATCAAAGCGTGCTGACGTGACCAGACCTTGGCATTTACCGGAACCGGCTCAGCCGTATCCGAGCCCCCGTCCGAATCGTCAATTGGCAGCGGCACCTCGACAACACTGCGTCGAATCGCTGGCTTGCAGTGGTGAGCGTACAGCAGGCGAACGCGCGCCGGAGACGACCTGTAGGATTCCATGGTCTCCGATGGCGCATGCACGATCAGAACTCCGGCTGCACGCAGTAGCTCCGCCACCGCGTTAATCTGTGGGGCCAGGAGGGCTGTTCGCCAGTTCACACCGTCCGACCAGTGTCTATCCCACATATCCGAGATCAGCATGGCCGTTTTGGCTGCCTTGACGCTTCGAGAGATAGCGTACTGCACCCAGGTTCGCTGTCCCTGCTCGTTGAGCTCCAGTTTGCATGTGCGCAAGGTTAAAAGCAACTGTGCGGTAGTCATCCCTTTGTAGCTCCGGTGGTTATCCCGTAGGTGAAGAAACGTTGAAACAAGAAAAACACAAGTAATGGCATGGACATCAGGACAAAACTTCCCGCCGCTAGCAAATACCACTCAGAGCCGTATTGACTCAGCAAGCCTCGAATAGCAACGGTTAGTGGATACTTGCTGGGATGCTGGAGAAAGATCAACGCATTCATCAGCTCATTCCATACCCACATGAACTGGAATATAAAAAACGATGCAACTACCGGTATTGAGATAGGCATAACAATGCGAGCATAGATCGCGAGATCTCCGGCGCCTTCTATGCGTGCGCAATCAAAGAAGTCTTTCGGGATTGCGGCAAAGAAGTTGCGAAACATGAAGGTGGCAAATGCCAACACGAAAGAGGTGTGAGCCAACCAAAGACCAGGATACGTATTGGCAAGTCCAAGGATAACATACACTTGCAGCACTGGCACCCACGCCACCTGCAAGGGAACCACCATCAGCGCGATAAGCGCGAGAAAGGTAAGATTGCGACCCCGAAACGAGAGACAGCCAAATGCATAGGCTCCGAGCGAAGCGACAGCAATTGGAAGCAGAGTGGACGGGAGCGTGATGATGAAGCTGTTCACAAAGTACCGCCCAAACGCGTGGGTTGTGATGACTTCGTGGTAGTTCTGAATTCGAAAACCGAAATCGAGCCGAGTGAAAACGGTCCACCAACCTGTGGTGGCAACCGCGGCCCGCGGCCTGATCGAGCTTATGAAGACCCCTAGAGTGGGAACCAACCAGACAAACGAGATAACAGAGAGAGCAACGTTGCGCAGTAGGCGGGCTGGACCGGTTAGATAAACTCCGGTTATTTGCGCTGTGCTGGCGCTACTTTGTTTACTTGCCATCACTCTACTGTTCCTCTGCTTTGAACCGCCGCACTTGCAGGATCATCACAGGCACCAAAAGCATAAGCATGACTACGGCGATTGCGCTGCCGTAACCCACGTCCAAATTCTGAAACGTCTCCCAGTAGAACGAGAATCCAATGATCCGGCTGGCTCCAGCCGGACCACCGTCGGTCGCCACCAGCACCAGATCAACGATCTTGATAGTCTGTATAAAAATCGTGATGAAGACGAACGATATAGCGTGTGCCATCATCGGGAGGCTTATGAGCCAGAACTTCTGCCATTCACCAGCACCGTCTACGGTTGCTGCTTGCAGCGTGTCTTTGTCTAATGCCTTGTAGGTTGCCGAGAATACTGTCATTGCGAATGCTGTCCAGATCCAGACCGCGGCTGCGATGAGCGACAAGGTTACATAATTTCGAGACGACAGCCAGGGCCGGGGCTCAAGCCCGATGTTCGTTAGCACTGCATTCAGAAATCCGATTCGCGGATTCATGTTGTACAAGAATCGAAAGATAATGGCAGTTGCCGTGTTGGAGACTACCATTGGAACAAACACAATAATCTTAATCAGCCGCTCCCAGGTGTGACCATCGGCCAAGACTGCTATAGTCATCCCGAAGATAATTGCTCCCGCCGGCAGAAGCACGAGCCACAGAATGTTATTGATCAGCGCCCCGGACCATGGGAAACTAGATATATCGAGAAATAGGCGGTCTCCGGTAAATAGGCGCCGAAAATTATTCAGCCCAACGAATTCAGCAGGTCGGAACCCACCGGTGAAGAAACTAAAATACACGGTCCAGATAGTTGGAATAACCAGATACAAGGTTACAAGCAGCAGAACCGGTGCTGCAAATAGCCAGCCGCGCGTGTTATGGCCTACTGGCCCCATGACTTACAACTCTCCTTTTTTCCCACGGCGCGAGCCCCCTTGTATCAATGGCGTGGGAAGCATAGCTGTCGCCATTCGCGTAGTACTTAAGGGCTCTCCAGACATGCGGCACTGTGCTCGTTAACCGAACACAGTGCCGTTGCCGCAAGTGCAGATAGCACGCTCCAGCCTACCCTAGTACGCCCGTTGTGCGGCTGCCTCAATGTACTCTAACGATTCCATTAGCCTGGATGGATCCATGAGGAAGTCCTGCAACGCAGTAAACATCGCGTCACCGCCGACAGCTCCGGGTGCCATGTCAGATCCGTCAAAAAGAAATACTTCAGCTGAGTCGATCTGTTCGGCTTCCAGCCTTTGGGCACCAGTGAACATGTGCCTTGAGGCGTTGGTGTTTGGCGAGATAACAGCGCCACGTTCCTGAGATCCGAAATACTCTGCGGTTTCAGGCTTCGAGAGAAACCGCATAAGCTCCCGGACCTCGGGGCTATCGTTGAACGCGATAGCATGGTCTCCACCACCTACCACAACATTACCCCATTCGGGTTGTATCTGGGGGAACGGGAAGAAGCTATAGTCTTCGCCCGAAGTCAAATGCGGGAAGTTGGCTCTGCCCACGCGGTCCATGAAACCGGCTAGATAAAACATTTCCCCTTGTGGAGGATCTTGCAGCACCAACCCCATAGCTTCATCACGGCTCAGCCCGATGGCGCCATCCCGCCCCAGCGCAATCCATTCGTCGTTTTCAAGCACCTGGCGGAAATACTCCATTGCTTCTACAACCGTTGGGTCAGTCCAACTGACGCCATGCCTGATAAACAGGTCGTTGTACTTGTCCGGACCGGCTACCCGGGCATAGATGTTCTCGAACCAGTCGGTGAGCGTCCAAGCTTCTGCGCCGGAGATGACAAACGGCGTTCTTCCCTCGTCAGCCATGACTTCAGCAACTTGCATCCATTCTTGCCATGTTTCGGGGTATTCCAAACCTAGTTGCTCGAACGATGCCGGGCGGTGCCACACGACACTCTTGGAGAATGCTTTTAAAGGAACTCCGTAGTAACGGCCGTCGATTGCTACCAGGTCCAACCACGATTGCGAGAAGTTGTCGTGCAGCATCTCCGTCGGAACTAACGGATTGTCGCCGTCATTGAGCGCCACGAGATGACCGTCGTCCGCCCATTCCAGAATGTTGCCGGGCCGCGACAAGGTCAGCACGTCTAACCGGGCTCCTGATGCGATGCGCGTGTTTGCCGTCGTAATGACGGTATCTCCACTTTGCGGATCATACATCACGGGAATACCGGTTTCCTCTGTGAACCGCTGGAGCACGTTTCCGAACGCAATAGCCTCGTCACCCCCCATTGCCGCGAGCACCTGTACCTCCCGCGGTGCGTCTTCCCGAGTGCCACGCGCCCACAGAGTCACAGATACAGCCAGAAGCGCAACAATGCAGACGCCGATAATAGTCCGTTTCATTACCATACCTCCCCGTAAATCAAAATATTGGAAATTTCCAATTAACTCAGTGTATACCCGGTTCACGCGAACGTCAACAAGAATTATATACCTCTTGTATGCTTAGATATCCCATAGTAAAAACCATTTGTTGACAATAGACTTCTGCAGGTGTAGTCTTTGTATACCACGCGGAGGGCAACAGAGCTTACACTACGGGAGAACGCGTCCCGGCAAGAGTAGAAAATCGGTCAAAGGAGAACGCAGTCATGCCTCGAGATCGAGAGTCAACGAACAAAGTGGAAAAACCGAATACTGGGCCTAATTCGCGCTCAGCCGAGGTTGGGCTGCGGAAACAATACACAGGGTACCGTGACGCTGACGAGGATTACCTTCACGCCGGCGCCACAGCACTCGAACGGTGGATGGACTGGAAATTTGGATTGCGAATACACTGGGCACCCTACTCAATCATCGGAAGCGGCCCGGAGTCCTGGATCCTCGGTCGACCTTATACGTCACGTGACGACAACGCTTTCAAGGCCACCGCCCCGCTCCGCAAGCAATACGAAGAGTTGCCCTCATGGTGGAACCCCGTGAACTTCAACGCCGAGGACTGGGTGCAGATGATGCTTAACGGGGGAATTCGCTACTTTACCTTCACGGCGAAGCACCACGACGGGTTTTCCATGTACAATACTGCAACGCGGGTTAAGCGGCGGGTTGTTCACACTGGGGCGCAAGCAGGAAGAATTGTAGACTGTGACCTTGCGTACAGCATCATGGAAACGCCGTACAAGCGCGATGTTCTCGGGGAGCTTGTCAACGCCGCACGGCGGCAAGGTCTTGGAATCGGGGTCTACTTCTCCCATATTGATTGGTTTGATTCCGATTTTCGTATTGATACGTGGAACTATCAGCGGGATCCGCATTACACCAGAAATAGCGATCCCGAAGGCTTTGCGCGGCTTATCCAGCGCCATCGTTGCCAACTCGCGGAGCTGTGCACAAACTACGGTGACTTGGATCTGCTCTCACTCGACATGAACTTCCCTGACGATGGTCGGCAGCACGGAATACACGCTGAGATCATTGAAACCATCAAGATGATCCGCCGCATGCAACCAGCTATGCTGATGAGAAACCGGGGCGTGGGCGCGTTCGGCGATTACTTTACACCTGAACGGGAAATCCCGAGCGGCATACCCGATACCGAAACCGGTGAAATCCCACCGCCGGATACTATCATGCCATGGCAGGTCATCTATCCGGGCAGTCTCCATTTTTCGCATGTGTGGGGTGATCGGTACAAGTCGGTCTCCTGGATCCTGCAAACCCTGGTGGATGTCGTCGCAAAGGGTGGCAATTTCCAAGTCGGCTACGGTCCCGGCCCTGACGGGCGCTTCGATGATCAAATCGCCGACTGCCTGCGACGTGTGGGAGAGTGGCTGGAGGTTAACGGAGAAGCGATCTACTGCACTCGGCCGTACCGTACCTATCAAGAAGGACCGCATGTTCGCTTCACCCAAACCAAAGACCGGCGAGTTGTATATGTGTTCGTAATGGACTGGCCTAACAGAGTCTTTGGTCCCTCTTGCATCTGCTTGCGCTCGGTACGCGCAAAACCGGGTAGTAAGATCAGCATGCTTGGGAATTCGGACTCACTTGAGTACGTTCAGGGCAAGGAACTGCTGGAGATTCGGGTTCCCCAAGAGCAGCGCGTTGACGTATCACAGCAGGATCACGATATCGTGGTGTTTCGTCTGGAACCTGAGTAAAACTCGGCCGACTAGCCGGTCGAAAGTATAAACGATCGACACGCTGGTCAATAGCTCCGCATACCTGCTGAGTGAGAACACTACGCTTCAGAGAGGAGGAGTACAGCATGGGACGGAAACACCGTAGATCCGAAGAGAAAGCAAAGAAACGCCCTCGAAGCCTCGCGCGAGGAAAAACCGATGGTTGTTTCGCCTTCACAGAACTCCTCACGGGCGTACTACTGCGACTCGAACATCTTTTCCCCTGATGGATGATAGGGCTGGTTCGAAGCAGTTCTCCGATGGCATAGATGAGCTTCAAACCGTCATCGTTGCCACGTTCCGTGTTAAAGAAATTTGAACGAAGGGTGAATAATGCAGGCTCTGGTTCTCGAAGCATACAACCAGCTCACAGTTAAAGAGGTTCCGACTCCGGAGCCCGAGGACGATGAGGTTCTGGTACGCGTTAAGAGCGTCGGGATCTGCGGCAGCGAT
>PUPD01000268.1 GCA_003552985.1 Spirochaetaceae bacterium | reverse complement strand
TCGTCCAGTTCCATCGCCGGTCCCCGTTCCGCCACAGCATCGCCCTCCTACCTACCCTATACCGCCGCGACGCACACCCTGCTTCGCTTACGGAGGCAGAAAGGCAAAACTTCTCTCACTACGTATTATAATAGCTCGGAATCCGGGAGCAGGCAAACAGTGGAGCACCGCCTTCACGCCGCTGCCCGGGAGTTTGCGGCGTCTCATGCTCCGGACGGGCTTGCGCTTGCGCCGCAGGTCATTGCCCGGTTCACACACGTTGTCACCAACCCGAGGCGGTTCGAAATGCCCCTTTCCGTCTCCGAGGCTCTGGGGCGCTCACTCCCCGGTCTGCTCGAGCCAGCGGCGAAAGGTTTCGGGGTCGCGCGGCAGCGCAAGCGCTTCGTGCAGGCGGGCGACGGTCTGTTCAAGCACGCGCCGGCGTTGGCGGTTACGGCGGCGCGTGCGGTGGTGGGCAGTCTGCGGCTGTGGAATGTGCGCGGCGGCGCGCTCTATGAGGTGATGCAGGCAGTACTCCGGCAGGTGTGCGCGCAGGTGCCCGGCGTGCGGGCTTGCGGCAAGGTAGGCCTCGAGAAATTGCGGGCGGGCTGAAGGCGGAAGAGACATAACCTGGCGCACGAGCACCGCTCCGACAACCCGCGGCATGATCCCGAAGGCATCGATGTATTTGAGCCGGCCGGAAGCCTCTTCAACGTAGTTTTTAAGCGCGCTGTCGGAAAAACAGAGCGCGCGCGGCGCATCACTCAGCGCGGTAATGCGCCTGGCCGCCGCAAGCGCAGCCGGCAGATCGACGGCCGAGAGAAACCCACCCGCCTGCAGCTTCTCGATGAGCTTCGTGAACCTCGGCATCCCGAGCCCGCCGGGCTCGAGCGGGGTCTGGCCGATGGCGACGAAGCGCGCGAGGTTGGCCGTACGTTCGGCGGTCAGCGGCACCGCGGCGAGCGTGCTCCCCGGAACGAACTCAAGCAGCAAGCGCCGAGCGTCTACATAGCGTACGCGCGGCACGCAATCCGCCGGTTCGAGCGCACGCAGCCGCTCTGCGGCGCGTTCAGTCCGCGGCGGCTTCTTGGCCGCAGCGCTCTCCGGCACCGTAACCACCAGCTTCAGCCGTTCCCCCGCGGTTGTGGTTACCAGGTACAGCGCGGTGTCTTTGTGATGCTTGCCGGCAATACGGTCCCACAGCCCGATCATGCTGCGCACGCTCGCAACGGTGCCCACTCCGGGCACAACCGCCCCCGGGCGTATCGGCATGCCGCCTGCACGCGTGAGATCCGCCTGCGATGACCGCGACCTTTCCATACGAGCGCCATAGTACCGGGCGGAAGAGCCTACGTAAAGCGTTGCTTGGGAGACCGGCGAAACCCGGCGGGCAGTGAGGAATCTCGGGCGAGGTGAGGACAACGAACGGCCGCGCCGGAACGCGGTCCGGGCCAGTCACGCACTATGTGTGTACGGGTAGATATCTGTGTACGGGGTAGATGCTTGCGGTCTATATCAAGGTGCCGTTTGACGCAGTTTCGCTGTGCGCAGGCTCCCCGGCGTATAGTTTGCGCAGGCGTTCGAGCATCGCTTCGATGCTGTGGTTCTGTTGCACGAACTTGCGTGCCGCTGCTGCAATCTCGTCCCAGCGGCGGCGTTCGGACAACGCACGGCGAACGGCCGCAGCGAGTGCGGCAGCATCGCCTTCCGGAAACAGGAACCCGGTTTGGCCGTCGGTGATGAGCTCCGGCAAGCCGGAGTGATCGCTTGCCACGACGATGGTGCCGGCTGCCATCGCCTCTTTGGCGACGTTGGGAATGCCTTCGAGGTTGCCGTCGGGGTCGCCGACGCTCGGAACCACTACGATACCGTGGGCATGAAGCTGCGTGAGAATATCGGCGGAAGACAAAGCGCCGGTGAAATGGACCAACTCCTCGATGCCCAGCTGCCGCGCAAGCGCGCCGGCAGGAGCCCGTTCGGGCCCGTCACCCACAACCGTAAGGCGGCACGGCTGACCGGCGTCGACAAGCTCGGCCAGCGCCCGAACCGCGAGGTCGAGCCCCTTCTTCGGCGTAAGCCTGCCCACAAAGAGCAGCCGCAGCCGTTCCTCTGTCGCACGCCCGCTCGGAGCGAGATAAGGAAACTCATCGATCGGCAGCCCTGACGGCACCACCGTGATCAGCTTCGGATCGTAGCCTTGCTGCTGCATCACCGCTGCAAGCGACTGCGAGACCGGCGTTAGAAACACTCCGGCCGCCGCCGCACGTCGCAGATCGCCCGGCCGGCTCTCGCTTCGGTCACGCGCATCGGCTCCGCGAACCGCGGCAAAAAGTCTCGCCCGGCCGGTAACACCGAGCCGGCTGCAGGCGGCAAGATCGCCCGCAAACCACAAAAACTGCCCGTGCAGCGCATCCATCTCCGGCAGGCTCCGCAGCACCCACGCAAGCCGCAGTACGTGCAGCCGCAGCGCCCGGCGCCCGAAACGGAAGACATTCAGCGCGCGCAGCGTAAACACCGGCGCCCGAGCAAAACAACCGGCGGCGAGGCCGAGCGCGCTCAGAAGCCGGAGCGGCCCACCGCCGCGGATGCGCGGCGCCTCAGAGAGGCTGGCCGCAACCGCTTCGGCATGCTCGGGGCGCACCATCGATTCAAACGGCCGGCGGCTTTTCATGATCACCACGCGGCAGTCAAACCCCGGGTCGGCCACCAGCGCCTCCACCAAGCGCACGATGAAGGTCTGCGAGGGCAGCGGGAAGTGGTTCACAATCAGCGCGACGCCGATGGAGCTATCGGACATGTTGTAGGCCCGGCTGTACCGTTTCCGGCGTTTCCGACTTGTGTGCTCTCAGCATTCCCGTGAAAACCGACGAATGCACGGCAGCATACAATGCTTCGGGTACGAGCGCCTTTCGCGACTCGCCCAATTGGTGGTATACGTTACGAGATGCCGAACATAGGGGTACGCGAATGATGCGGGTAGATTTCATGATTATCGGAGCGCAGAAATGCGGCACCACCGGGCTTGTCAAGCAGCTGGCCGGGCATCCGGAGGTTGCGTTCTGTCGGGTAAAGGAACCGGAGTATTTCAACCGGACGGCGAACTGGCGCGATGAGCTTGAACGCTATCACGCGCTCTTTGACCCTGCACCGGGCAAACTCCGTGGCGAGGGCTCGACAATGTATACCTTCTTTCCGGAGTGGCCACAGACCGCCGAACGGCTTCACGAGTACAACCCCGAGCTGAAGCTTATCTACATCATGCGCGAGCCGGTCGCGCGAATTGAGTCACACTATGCACACCGGCTCGGGCACAAGCGCACCTCCGCCGCGCCGGAACACGAGGTCCTTAGCCGCCCGTTTTACGTAAACCGCAGTCGCTACGGCGTGCAGCTTCGACCGTACCTCGAGCTCTTTGAGCGCGAGCAGCTATTGCTCTTGGTGTTCGAGGAGTATATTGCCTCCCCCGAAAAAACTCTGCAACAGGTTGCGGAGTTCCTAGAGATCTCGCCCGCGGGCTTTTCACCGGCAGGCGCGGCCGCTCCGGCGAACCCCTCGGTCGGGCAGGCACGCTGGGGGCCCCTCATGCGCAGGCTCACCCGCCTGCAGCCGCTCCGTACCGTGCTCTTGCCGGTCGTGCCGGCCCGGCTGCGTCGAGGTCTGTTGCAGCGCGTAGGGGTTACTCTCACCGAGAAACCTCTGTTCTCGCCCGAGCTCAAGCGTATGCTGTGGCGACTTCTGGAAGACGACGTTGCAACAGTCGAGAGTCTGCTCGGCCGCAGACTCGAGGTCTGGCGAGCTCGATAAGCCCGGACCTCCTCGGAGGCGCCCCGGAGGCGGGAGTGAAGCTATACGTCGCTTACGATGTTGTCGATACGAACCGGCGCGCCGAAACAATAGAGCGCGATAAGGCCGGGCCTTCCATAGCCACCGGCACCCCCAAGGCGTTCGAGCTCAGCAAGCGCTACATGCATACGAAGCCGCTCGACGGTAAGGGAGCCGCGCCCTTCGGCGGCCTCGAGGTGCTGCAGAAACGCCTCGTGCCAACCGCTTCTGAAGCTGCTACGCGCAGCCTCTGCGCGTTCGCGCAGCGCTGACCACAGATTGTCCTCCGGCAAGGCGTACATCTGCTCGACCTGGGAGCGCGCATACTTACCGCCCGTGCCCCTGCGCAACCGGCCTTTCAGGACCTTAGTTTCCTGCACGTAGAGGTCGAAAAATACCGCCCGCGTGTCGGCCTTGCCCCAGTCCACCAGCCGCCATTCGCGACGGTTGCGGACAACATGGCCCTCACGAACGTCGCAGTGCGAAAGTGCGGTCCAAACTTCCTGCGTGGCGGAGGCTGCCGCAGCCTGGAGCACCGTCTCCTGCAGGAACTCGATGAGGTCAAGGTCGGGGCGCGCTGCCCGGGCGGCGCGTTCGGTCACTTCAGCGAGATAACGGTCGACTGGCTGCCGCTCGGGGCCGGCAGCACGGTACGTTTCGAACAATGCGGGCGTCACCGTTTCATTTCGAAACTGCGGCCATTCGCGCGCAGAAACCGGCCGGTGATTGGCGTGGAAGCTCATGCGAAGCAGCGAAAGGTCGTTGCCCGCAGCCTGGTGCGCCTTCACAAGCCGCGGGCCGAGCTCCGAACCAATCTCCTGAAGCCGCTGCAGCGCGCCGTACTCACGGACGAACTCAGCCCGGCGAGATTCCGCCGGAAGCGCCTTGATCACCTCCTCGGCGCCGACGTCGATGAGAAGAAAGGCCTTTTGTTTGCCCTTCTCCACTACGATTAATTTGCCGCCCCGCGGTGCCTGAATCCGCCCCGCCGGTCGGAGCGGAGGCCGTCCGGCAAGCAGCAGCATCAGCGATTCGCGCAGCACCCTCAGAAGCCGCCTCAAACCTAGTACCCGCAAGACACCGGCCGCAGCGCGCAACGAAACGCCGACGCATACAAGCTTAGGAGCCTCGATAGAAACCAGCGTACGTGCTGTTGGGTTCTCCGGGTAGTACTCGGCCAGGAAAGACTCGAGTCGGCGCGCGGCCTGCGGGGTCATTTCATCCCCAGGCGCATGCGGGCGAGGGTCCAGAGATATGCCGGGCCGGTCACGAGGGTAACGAGAAGCTTGCGTCTCCAGGGCATTTCGCGCCGCCATTTGCGGTCAACACGGATTTCGCCGACGCCCGAGAAGCGCATGTGGTTACCCCCCAGGTTGTGAAACTCGCGACCCTCGAGATCAAGCTGCTCTTCCTCGAACGCGAGGCCGAGAGCCGGCATAACGCGCTGCAGGCTCTCCCGCGGGCGTTCGGCAAGCTCTTCATAGCGCAGACCCACCGCCGGTCGCCCTTTAGTCAGCCGCAGGGCTTTTCGCATCGTGCTTACCGTTGAGCGCAGCCCCTCGGTAAGCTCCTTTCGGCGCATCACCGAGTTCACCCGCCCGTAGGGCGAGCGCAAGAGATACACCGCAAGCACCTCCGCAAAACCGGCCTCACAGAGACGGGCGTAACGGCCCATCCCTTTCGAAGAATCCACGATCACGTTGGTGCCGCTGGCTCGCGCGACTGCACTGAAGAGCATCTCGTTGTCGGTTCGAAACCGTTCGGGATCCTTGGCATTGATGTCGAGGTCGGTAACTGAACGGCCTTGTCGCTCAAGCTCACGGTTTACCACGGACCAGAAGGCACAGTTTTCCAGCCCGTGTGCTCCACAAGTACAGCGCCCGCGATTGCTGTCGGAGCCGGCATACTTAGGTAGATTGTGAACCGCGCCCACGGAGCACACCTGTGAGTGGGCACCAAGCAGGAGACTCAGCAAGGTTCCCCCGGAGTGTGACGCACAGAGGATAAAGACGATTCTCAAAGGGTTTCGCTCCATTATCGATGAACCACCGAGGCAAACAGCTGTTCCCACTGCGCCACGATGCGCTCGCGATTGAAGCGCGACAACGAGGCACGCGCCTGGTTCGCCATCGTTCCGCGCCGTTCCGAGTCGTTACCGAGTGTGACTAGCGCCTCGGAGAGCGCGTTCACGTTCTCGGGCGGCACCAGGAGTGAGGTAAGCCCAACTGTCAACACAAATTTTCTAGCAATTTAAGGAAGTCCCGTCCCCCATAGTATTCGTTTATGCTACCGACGGTAGGTTGGTCTGCGCTACGAATGACTCGTACATCTGGTCCGGTGTTTGGTAGTCCACTGACTGGTGAACTCGCTTCCCTGGTCGGTTCTGAAAACCGCAGGATCGCCGTAGATGCGGGTGCATGCCCATGAGCACTCGCGATATCCTGCGGTAACCATAGAACGGTAACTCCCGTAGCACCTCCATGATGCGCTTCAGATCCGCCAGATCGGCTTCTGCGCGGCTTTCTCGCTGTCGATAGTAGTAGGTTTCCCTACTGATATCCAGCAGCTCGCACTGGCGCGATATGGACAGTTTGGGATGATCGGGGTCAATCATTTCAGCTCGCTCCCGTACAGTTGGCGGTACTTTCTTCTAGAGACTCGTTCTCCACCGTCAGCTGTCCGACCGTCTTGAGTAGTTGATGCCGCCAGTTGTACAAACGGACTCGGCTGACACCAACCTTCCCGGCAACCGCCACGCCGACCCGCCGCGTGTACACAGCTCGATAACCGCTTGCCGTTTCTCGTCCTCAGAGAATGGCCTATTGCGCTGATGCTGTATAGATGCCGTGCGGATATCAGGACATCGCGCATGGCCCCACTGTCTCAGTGTCTCCCGGCCTGGGTAGCCAAGCGCGCGGATCGTGGCGGAAATGCGACGACCATGCTCCAAGTAGTAGTCCGCTGCCGGTCGCTTCTGTTCCGCGGTGAACTTCGTCTTACGGACCTTTGAACCATGGCGATCACCGCTGGAGATGTATTCCGGTACCATCTCTCTAACGTCTTGGTTGTCGGGTACCCAAGATCACGAACTGTTTCTGCCGCTCCCCGGTCGTACTTGATGTACAGCACGACTGCTTTCATTCTCCTTCAGATTGTAGTCCAATTTTTTGTCCGCACCCTCTGGTGGGGAATTTCAGTTTGCACGTTACATGGCACATGGCACAGGACCTGCTTGACAAGAAAAATAAGTAATCGTACTCTTGAAGTATGAAAACAACGGTATCGGAACGAGGGCAAATTACCCTGCCGAAGGCAATTCGCACCTCACTTGGCATTAAACCGGGTACTGTGCTCGAGATCACTCTTGAAGACGGTAAAATTTCCGCGTGGAAGCGCGAGGAAGCAGATCCCGTGCATAGCTGGCGGGGTA
>PUPD01000024.1 GCA_003552985.1 Spirochaetaceae bacterium | reverse complement strand
TTCACCCGTGTGCCCACTATCACCTGTGCTGCGCAATGGCATGAGCTGCTGCCTCACAATCTGGACCCCGACCAATTGAATGCGGCCTTTCTCTCCCGGGTGGGGTAGAATTGCCGCTTACCGCACTCTGGGGCAAATCGCAGGGCATACTCGTCTTCCACAATATCGCGCCCAGTAACCGACAACACCGCTTCGCGCTTACCTCGGCCTCTCTTTAGCACCCAAGTGGTATCGGCGACCGCAGCGAGCCCAACGCTTCCGAGCACCGAGTCGATGGGGTCCGTAACGTCGGCTTTGCGCGTGTGGTGTACAAGCACGATCGCTACGTCGTACTCGTCCGCTACTGCTTTAACCTCAGCTGTGGCACGCGTCACCTCATTGTAATCGTTACCGTCCGTCACGCGCCAAAAGCGAGCCCAGGTGTCGATTACCACAAGACGAGTGCCGCGGTAGGTGTTGAGAAACTCGCGCAGCTTTTTGATCCCGTCTTGCCCGCGGCTCCATTCGGTAAAAACCACCATCTCCCGCGTCCGCCTCGCACCGATCTGCCGCAGGCGCGACTGCAGGCGCCGCCCGGGATCCTCGAGTGCCAGGTACAGAACCATATGCTGAGGTACTGCGATCTTGCCGAGCACGCAACCGCCAACTGAGACCGCAGAGCACACAGCCAGTGCCAGCCACGATTTCCCGAGTTTGGGTGCGCCAGCGAACACGGTCAAGCCAGCGGTGAGCAGCTTTTCAACAATCCACACTGGCGGCGGAAACTCATAGTCGAGCAGGTCCGCAGCGGTCCAATGCGTTCTGCGTTCAGTCACCGGTTGCCTCCGTCAGTCGGTGTCCGGCACATACGATCCGATGAACCGGTTTTCTTGCCGCAGCTGCCACGTCATACTCAGTCTGCTCAATCTCCTCCAGCATTTGCCTTATCACCGCCGCGAGGTTGATCTCCGGATGTCGCAGGAGGGCCGCTTCGATCGCAGAGCGCACCGCATCGACACCATCTGTCTGGTGTACATCTTTCCAATCGGCGATAGCAGTCGCGCCCCACTTCAAAAACCGCTTGACGCGGTCTGCTCCAATGAACTGAAGCGATGCGAGCTTGCCGACGGTTGAGAATCGATGTATCTTGCCGCCGTCGTGAATCGTTTGGGGCGGTGAGAAGCCCGCGGCTTTCATCGCTTGCCCGAAGGCCGATTTGTGATTCACGTTCTTCCTCCCGGCACACGGGCGTCGACTTTCGGGCGACGCCTCCCCCGGGTTGTCTCCGCGATTGAGTTCTCCGGCTTTAGGGATTCCATGGCATACCGCTCGATACGCGTGATTCTCCCATCGTGAACCGTCGCCGTGATCCCGAAAGAGCCGTAGGCGTGATGACGGCATTTGCGGTCGAGCCACCGAGCAAGATCGGCGATGTCCGGATTAATTTCCTCGATCATCGCCGTTAACCCCGTCAGTTAGTGGACCTCTAGATGCGGGTACGTGTGATCGCTCGATCCACTGGTCCAACGTTACTTTCTGCAGGTAAGTTCGCCCGCCCAGACGAACGCACGGCAGAACGCCTTCACACACCTTTCGACGCAGTGTCTGCTCCGCCAGAACGACGCCACGTGATCTGAGATACGCAGCCGCACCTGAATACGGAAACAATTGGGTTTCCTTGTCTTGGCAGTTATTGATCATGAATCGCTACCTCCATGATCAAACTAATACGGGCCTGATAAGGACAATCGAACGTTGTCCTTGGATGAATCACCAGGGCTTCTTTCCGATTCGTCGTCTTATGGTACGTGGAGTCACACTGAGGTGAAGCGCAGCACGAAGCTGGATCACATTCCATGAAGCTTCAGGATCCTTTTCGTGCAGTTCCAGTACTTTGTTCTCGTAGACCTCGGGTGGATGTTTACTGCGGATGGTTCGTGCGCGCTCTTGCTGAGCCCGGCCGATCTCGGCGGCATCGGCCAATTGACGATTCTCTTCTTCAAGAGAGGCGCGCGCTTTCTGTCGTTGGCGCTCGGTAGCCTGTTCTATCGTCTTCAGCCATTCAGCCAAATCCTTGTCGGCTTCTCTGGATTGCGGGATTCTAAAGAAAAGATACCGTCCGAGCTTAATGAATCCGGCACGTTGATAATCTGCTACGCCGCTAACCAGCTCTTTAAGCAGTTTGCTGAGTGCTTCCTCTATCTCTTGGGGGACGCTTTCGAGCGGAGCTCCTGCCACGTGACTCTCATATCGCAGCCTGGTAAGCTCACTAAGTAAATCGTAGAACCTGTAGATTGGCTCCGTCTCTTCCGTTCCGCTATTACCATTCGAGCAGACCGGCATGCATCCCAGTAGAGCGTGGTTTGATTCCTGGGTGCCGTTTTTGCGCCGTTGATTCTACAACATTGTGCAGGCAGATTGCCATATTGTTCACTTCAATACGGCTCGCAAACACTAACACCCACACCCCGGAAGTTGCAGAAAGAGCTGCAGAAAGACTTAAGAATTCACGGGCACAAATGGGAATACCTATACTTATGACGATATAGGACTCTTGCGCCAAATCCTGAACTGGTATATAATTAAGAATAGAGCAGAATACCGGGATCATGTTCCGCTCAGATTTTCATCCCGGCAACAGGGGTTCGACTCCCCTAGGAGATGCCGAGAAGTCGAACCGGCCGCTGTCCATCTTGTGGGGCAGCGGCCTTTTTTATGCGTTTTAGTCCGGCTCGCCACCTGCGTCCTCGCGTTCTGACTGGCTGCTGCCGCTACCGCTACCGCTCCTACCGCTGTGTTTCCGCTTCAGGTTCTCGAGTACCGGTAGGATTTGACCGAGCTCGATCGGCAGCGGGAAGACCAGAGTTGAGGCCTGCTCGGCCGCTACTTCCGAGGCGGTGCGCAGCGAGCGCAGCGTCATCGCTCCAGGCTCGTCATGCAGGATACGCGCAGCCTCGGCTAGGCGTTTTGAGGCCTCCTTCTCGCCCTCAGCCTGGATGACGATCGCACGGCGGGTGCGCTCAGCTTCGGCCTGGCGCGCAATTGCCCGTTGCATCTCGGTCGGGATCACTACGTCTTTAATTTCAACCGCCGAAACCTTGATCCCCCACGGGTCTGTGGCCTCGTCAATAATCTGCTGGAGGACTTTGTTGAGCTTTTCACGTTCGCCGAGGAGCTCGTCCAGCTGGGCTTGGCCGACGACGCTTCGAACCGTGGTTTGGGCGAGCTGAATTGTCGCCTCGTGAAAGCGCTGGACGTTTACGATCGCCTTGGTAGGCTCTACGACGCGGTAGTAGAGTACCGCGTTCACTTTGCATGAGACGTTATCCTGGGTTATGACCTCCTGCACCGGCACGTCGTAGACGACGGTGCGCAGCGGCACGCGGATAAGGCGATCGACTATCGGGATGATGAAGATCAATCCCGGCCCTTTCATGCCGATCAGGCGGCCTAAGCGAAGAATCACGGCGCGTTCCCACTCGCTGATGACGTGAATCGCGAGAACGAGCAGAATAACGACTAGAATGATCGCCCCAACCCAGCCGACGATCTGGCCTTCCAGCAGTTCGATAAGTGCGCCCATCATGTCCCTCCTTTGGTCCGGAAGCCGGCACGGTATCTTAAAGCCGGTCCGGTCATTCGCTCGACGCTTCGGGCGACTCTTCGGGTGCGGCCGGCCGGGTGGCCGGCTCTACCACAATCTGCATCCCCTCTTGTCCGTTGACCCGTACCGCTGTTCCGAGCGGGATCGGCTCACCGGAAGCGCTGCGCGCGGTCCACCATTCTCCGCGAATCTTGACCACGCCCGATGGCGAGAGCTCTTCGGCCACGACTCCCTCGTAGCCGCGCATGCCGAGCTCGTCATGCACTGCCGGGCGGTTGCGCGATTTCAACACCTTCGTAATCACCAGCACGAAAAACCCTGCCGTCACCGCAGCCATCCCCAGCACCGTCACAATGAAAGTCCGAAACCACTCTTCAGGCATCATCGGCTCCACCGGCATCAGTAATGCTCCGATAATCAACGCCACAACTCCGGCGGCGGTGAGGAAGCCGAACGTGGGCGTGAAGGCTTCCAGGACGAATAGAATGACCGCGGCCACGATCAGCACGATGCCGAGCGCGTTCACCTCGAACATACCCAGCCCGAACAGAGCCAGCACCAGCGCGATGACGCCGAGCGTCTCGGGCACGTAGGTCCCCGGCATGTTCAAACCGAAGAAGATTCCGTAGATCCCGAGCAGAAACAGCAGCAACGCAATCTGGGGATTGCTGATAAAGTTCATGATGCGCTGCCGGGTGGTCATCTCGAGCTCGGTTAGGGTTGCCCCCTCGGTCTCGAGAATGACTTCCTCACCCGCGATCTCAACGGCGTGTCCGTCAAGCTGCTCGAGTAAGGCGGGCAGGTCCGCAGCAATGAACTCAATTACGCCCTCCTCGAGGGCCTCAGTGGCCCCAAGTGTGAGATTCTCGGTGACGAACTTCTCGGCGATCTCAGCGGGGCGGCCGCGTTCCTCTGCAACGTTGGTCATGTGCCCGGCGAGAAAGGTAACCGTCTTGTCGTCCGCCGGTTGCTGTTGCCCGTTTCCGGGTTGCATCTGCACCGGCATCGCAGCGCCCATGGTGGTTCCCGGCGACATCACCGCGACATGCCCGGCCATGAGGATGAACGTTCCGGCTGAAGCGGCAAGAGCGCCGGAAGGATGAACGTAGGTGATTACCGGAATCCGGGTGTTGAGCAGTTCGCGCATGATCTCAAGGGTTGCGTCGACGAGGCCGCCGGGGGTATCCAGCAGGATCATGAAAGCATGCGCCTCGCGCGCTTCAGCCTCGGCAAGACTCTCCTTCAGGAACTGGGTGGTACCTTGGGTAATGGTTCCCTGAACCTCTACGACGAGAATCTCCTGAGCGGGCTCACCATCGGTATCATGCTGTTCAGCAACAAGCGGCGATGCGAGCAGAGCCGCACCGACGATCAGCAGGAGCATAGGCTTGAATGGGACTATGCGTTGCTTCGGCCTCACATAGTAAGTATAGCGCTGAATTTGCGAATCGCGCAATCCGGTCTCCAGACCGAAGGCGAAATAATGTCAAGACGAATTGGAGTCTGTATTTTTGTACCCAATGACTGGAGTCAGTCAATGACCGCAGTCATATTTTTTCAATTTTTTCTTGACAGGGGTAGAAAGTGGGTTCAAACTTCTCTCCATCTTTAAGCGAACATTACTTCGCGTGTTATCTTAAGCTTTTCGATCATCGGCTTGAGCGCCGTAAGAACTCGCCCGCGGAGTGTTACTCGCGAGTACACAAAGCCTGGGGAAATCTCTGTTATGCTACCACTTCTTGCATCGCTACCGATTATTCTGGCGATTGTGTTGATGGTTGTGTTCATGTGGCCGGCGAAGAAGGTGATGCCACTTGCTTGGCTTGTTGCCGCCGTGCTTGCCGGTGTGGTTTGGAATATGTCGTTTGACTGGCTGGCCGGTGCGTCCATATTCGGTGCCTTGAGCGGATTCAACATCCTGGTCATTGTCTTCGGCGCGATTCTGCTGATGAACACATTGAAGAACAGCGGCGCAATTGAAACGATCAATGCCACATTCAACTGCATCAGTCCCGACCGGCGCGTACAGGTTGTGATTATCGCTTTTCTCTTTGGTGCCTTCATTGAGGGTGCCACAGGGTTCGGCACGCCGGCTGCCGTGGCGGCGCCGCTCATGGTTGGGTTGGGCTTTCCGCCGTTGACCGCTGCGTCGGTAGCGCTGATCCCAAACAGCTCACCGGTGAGCTTCGGCGCGGTAGGAACACCGATTATCGGAGGCGTGAATTCGGTACTCGACATTCCCGCTGCAGAGCTTGCCGGAATCGGCCTCTGGGCGGCTATTCCGCACACGATTTCCGCGCTGATTGTTCCAATTGTCGTGGTCGGCGTGATAGTCCGCTTTTTCGGGCCTGACCGCAGCTGGAAGGATCTCAAGCCGGCGGTCCCTTTTGCGTTATTCGCCGGCGCCACTTTTGCGGTGCCGTACATTCTGCTTGCGGCTTTCGTCGGGCCGGAGCTCCCGTCGCTGGTTGGAGGGCTTATCGGGCTGGCGATCACCATACCTACCGCCCGATCCGGGTTTCTGGTTCCCAAGGATACCTGGGAGTTTGCCAACCGCACGAAGTGGGACAGCGCCTGGGTCGGCGTTAAGGAGATGCTGCCGTCTGAGGAGGAGCTCGCGGAAGCGAACACCATTAAGATGTCGGATCTTCCGATATCGCCGATAAAGGCTTGGACTCCGTATGTCTTGGTCTCGCTCATTCTTGTCGTGACCCGCGTAATAGGTCCGCTGCAGCAGTTCCTGTCCGGTCTCACAATCGATGTGACCGATGTTCTGGGAACGGGTCTCAACTACAGCTTTCCCTGGGCCTACCTGCCGGGAACTGTTGCGTTCATGTTGGTTGCGTTGATTTCCATTCCGCTGCTGAACTTCGGAGACAAGGCCAAGGATACCTGGATCGGGACAGTGAAGCAGATCGGTCCGGCGACGATTGCACTGTTCTTTGCGGTAGGGATGGTGCAGGTCATGTTGAACTCGGGTAATCATCCGCAGGCCGGAGGCGACGGCATGATGGTCGTTCTCTCCACGGCAGCTGCGAGTGCATTCGGCGGCATTTGGCCGGTCGTTGCGCCGTTCATCGGCAACCTCGGCGCATTCATGTCCGGCAGCAACACAGTTTCCAACATTCTGTTTTCCGCCTTCCAGGAAGGCGTCGCTGTTTCGGCCGGGATCTCTACCACGGTGATCGGCGGTGCACAGGTTGCCGGCGCTGCCGCCGGCAATATGATCTGCGTGCATAACGTAGTCGCAGCGTGTACTACGGTCGGCGTACTCGGTATGGAAGGCCGCGTCATTCGGACCAATCTGATTCCGTCGCTTGCCTACACCTTGATGGTAGGGTTTGATTGCGGCAATCGGGGTCGGTATCGTGGCGGTATGATGTGAGGTGCCGGCGCTTCGTCGCCGCGGCTGCGTTTGACGCGCAGCCGTGGGCGCCTTAGTTTAGTTGTCGTTTCACCGATGGGGAGAAGAAGATTGAATATACTAGTTCCGATTAAACAGGTTCCGGATACAGCCAACGTCAAGATGGATCCGGAAACGGGTACCATGATCCGGGAAGGGCTTGATACGATCATTAACCCGCTGGATTTGTACAGCATCGAGCTTGCAATTTGTTTGAAAGAGCAGTTCGGCGGGAAGGTTACGGTTATCAGCATGGGACCGCCGAATGCCGAGAAGGCGCTGCGTGAGGCCATGGCGATGGGGGCCGACGATGCGGTGCTTGTTTCGGACAAGAAGTTCGGCGGTGCCGACACCTGGGCGACCTCGTATACCCTTTGTCAGGTCAGGCCATCAAGCAGCTGGAGTATGATCTGATTATCTGCGGAGAACGCGCCACTGACGGAGACACGGGCCAGGTCGGCCCGGGTATCGCCGCCTGGCTCGGCATTCCGGTTGCGGGCTATGTCGGCCGCGTTGATGAGCTTACCGACACGCATATACAGGTTGAACGCCTGGTGGAGGAGGGTTATCAGGTGGTGAGGCTGCCCCTGCCATGCGTAGTGACTGTCGTAAAAGAGGTGAGCAGCCCGCGGCTGCCGACGTTGCGCGGCAAGAAACGGGCTCGCCAGACTGATCTTCCAATCTTGAGTCTCGAAAACATGAAGATCGACAACGGCTCGATTGGGCTCAAGGGGTCGCCTACCAAGGTAGTGAAGATCGAGAACGCAAAAGTCAGCCGCGGCGGCACCGTCGTGAAGGCGGGCGATGAGGCGGGCGTGGAACGTGCCATCGACGGACTGATCGCCTTCCTCAAGGACAAGGAGATCATTTAATGAGTTTTGTATGGACGTTTGCCGAAGCGCGAGACGGAAAACTAAAACAAGTATCGTTCGAGCTCTTAGCGCGGGCGCGTAAGCTCGCCGATCAGCTGGACACGCAGACCGCGTCGGTATTGATCGGGAGCGGAGTTAGTGATGACGTGCTGCAGGAGTTGATCTGGCGGGGGGCGGACAACGTCTACTTCGTTGACGATCCGCGTCTTGCGGAGTTCACCAATGAAACCTACAGCAACGTTCTGGCCGATCTGATTGCGGAATGGGCACCGCATACTGTGCTTGCCGCGGCCACGACTACCGGCCGCACCGTGATGCCTTACGTAGCGATCAAGGTCAACACCGGGCTCACCGCGGACTGCACCGAGCTATCGATCGACCCGGACACCAAGAAACTGCTACAGACACGTCCGGCGATCGGCGGGAATATCATGGCGACGATCAAGACTCCCGATCATATGCCGCAGATGGCTACCGTCCGTCCCAAGTCGGCACGCCCGTTGCCGATTGACAAGGCGCGCGTCGGAAAGATACAGCGCGTGGCTCTTAAAGACCACCTTGTAGACGAGCGCGCGCAGGTGCTCGGCTTTCGCAGCGACGACGGCGATTTTGAGAATATTGAAGAGGCCGAGTATATTGTCGCCGGCGGTAAGGGACTGAAGAAAGCGGAAAACTTCAAGCTCCTGCGTGAATTGAGCGCGCTGTTCGGGGGCGCGGTCGGCGCAAGCCGTGATGCGGTGGATCGGGGCTGGATCAGCTACCCGCATCAGATCGGGCTCAGCGGTAAGACGGTGTCGCCGAAGCTGTATATCTGCGCCGGTGTATCGGGGTCGATTCAGCATCTGGCTGGAATAAAGACGTCCGAGTATATCGTCGCTATTAACACGGATCCTGACGCCAGGATTCTATCGGTAGCGGACTATGGTATTGTCGGTGATCTCTTTCAGATAGTGCCGCGTTTAACGGAACGGCTCAAGGAAGAGATGAGCCCGGCGAAAGCAGCTAAGACTGTAGGAGCGGAATGAGATGCAGGCGGCAACGACGACTTATAATCCGGTGACGCCGAAGGTCCTCGGTGAGCTCAAGGCGATTGTCGGAGAGCGTAATCTGTTCACCGACGAAGAAAAAATCGAGCCGTACTCGCACGACGAAACCAATGCGGAGGAATACGGCCACATGCCTGAGGTCGTGGTGACGCCCGGTACGCCGGAGGATATCGCCAAGATTGTGAAGCTTGCCAATCGTGAGCTGATTCCGATTACACCGAGTGGGGCGCGCAGCGGTTTGTCCGGCGGGTGCATACCCGTGCACGGTGGCATCGTTATCTCGTTCGAGAAGATGGCCAGTGTAATAGAAGTCGATTACGACAACCTCATGATCGAGGTCGAAGCCGGGATGGTGACGAACGAGGTCAATGAGATCGTCGGAGAACGTGGGCTGTGGTTCGCAGGGTACCCGATGAGTCTGCAGAGCTGCTACGTCGGCGGCAATATCGCCGAGAACGCAGGCGGCGGTAAGGCCGTGAAGTACGGAGTAACCGAACGCTATGTGATGGGACTCGAGGTGGTTACGCCAACAGGAGAAATAGTCCGGTTGGGAGGCAAACTGACCAAGGACGTAACGGGCTACAATCTAAAGCAGCTGATTGTTGGATCGGAAGGAACGCTCGGTATCGTCACCAAGGTCATCCTCAAGCTGAGCGGTGTGCCGACGGCCACTTCTAACCTTCTGGTGTTGTTCGAGACACCCAAGGAAGCGATCGATATTGTCCCGGTTGTGCTCGGTAAAGGCTTGGTGCCGACCAGTCTCGAGTTCATGGATAAGCTTTCGGTGCAGACCGCGTGCAAGTATCTCAATGAGAGCCTCCCGTACGAAAACTGTGGGGCGATGCTGCTCGTGGAGGCGGACGGAACCGATCCGGCGCAAGTCGAGCGCGATGCTGAAGCTATCGGTGACATCTGCATGGACCACGGCGCACAGGAGGTCTACGTCGCGGACAACAAGACAACGCAGGAACGCATCTGGGCGGTTCGACGCAATATCGCCGAGGCCTTCAAGGTATACAGCCCGGTTCAGAGCCTGGAAGACATCGTTGTTCCGATCAGTGCTATTCCCGACATTATACCTGAGCTCGAGCGCATCGCGAACAAGTACGATATCACGATCCCGTGTTACGGTCACGCCGGTGACGGCAACTTGCATGCGACGTTGGTGAAGAACCCGGCGCATTCGAATGAGCAGTGGCTGGAAATCGAAAAAAAGGCACTGCATGATCTATATGAGGTGACCACCAGGTTGGGCGGCAAGATCAGTGGTGAGCACGGAATCGGGATTAAACGCAAAGGCTACATGAAGGAGCTTATGGATCCGAACGAGCTCGAGTTGATGCAGGCGATCAAACGGGCATGGGATCCGAACAACATCATGAATCCCGGCAAGCTGATTGATATCGTGTAGTCTCTGGCACCGGCCCGGTACGGCTCACAATAGCGAGAGGGCCCGCGGGCACGGCGTTGCCGCCGTGGGGCAACTCGCGCCCCTCACTCCGGATTCTCGGAACGGTTGTTGTGATAATCACGGCTATGTGGTACGCTACGCAGCGATCATGACACGCCGACAGCAACTCGCCCGGGAGACGAAACAACGATTGCTGGATAGCGCCCTCGAGATGTTCTCCGAGTATGGTTTCGACGTTACCACGGTGGACGGAATTACTCAGAAAGCGGGCGTTGCCAAGGGCACGTTCTATACGTACTTCGCTACGAAGAGCGACATAATCGTTGAATCGTTCTGGAGTATTGACCGCTATTATCACGAATACTCAACACGCAACCTTCGCCGTTACAAGAACGCGCGCGAGAAGCTGTTGGCATTTACGCGCGCGCAGATGCGCCACGTGAGGGATGTGGTCGGCAACAGCAACCTAAAGATTCTTTACGCTAATCAAGCCGGTCAACCAGGTTCGGACAAGATCATCATCAATCTAAAACGCCGCTGGCACAGCATTATTCGTGATGTCATCCGTGAAGGGCAGAAGAGCGGTGAGTTCAGAACCGATATAGACGCCGACCGTCTCGCGGTCCTCTTCAACCGCTCGGCTCGGGCGGTCTTCTTCGATTGGTGCGTATCCGACGCAAGCTTCGATCTGGTCAAAGAGGGTGTCGGATTCATGCGCCACTGGATTATGGCGGCACTGCAGAATACTCCCCGGGAGTAGCGGTCGGCTGCGTACGCTCGACGCGACAGGCTGAAAGCTTGAACGGGGCTATCCTCGAATGGGGATCGAGCTCGTCGCGCGTGAGCATGTTCACCGGCGACTCGCCGTAGTGAAACGGCATAAACAGCTCTCCGCGAGCAACTTCCCCGCTTACCCGGAGCGTGGTGTTCACCGAGCCACGCGCCGAGGTGATCGTAACCCGCTCTCCGTCGTGGAGTCGCTGACGGGCCGCATCGCGCGGGTGCATCAGGGCGTAAGACCGATCGGCAAAACTCCGCAGCGCCGCGTTGCGCCGCGACATGGTAGCGGAGTGATACTGATACAGAATACGGCCGGTGTTGAGAAGGAACGGAAACTCGGGACTCGGTTGTTCGCTTTGCTCCGCGTGCTCGACCGGCGTGAGATGAGCTTTGCCGCTCTTGGTGTTGAACCGCTCGAGAAACAACGTGGGCGTGCCGGGATGATCGCTGTGCGGGCAGGGCCACTGAATCCCGCCCTGTTCGAGGCGTGCGAACGAGATGCCGGCGAGCATCGGTGTGGCAGCGGCGATCTCATCGAAGATTTCCGACTCATCCATGTACGCCCCGATTGGGCGGCCCATGCGTTCGCCGATCTCGAGAATAGCCCTCCAGTCCTGGCGGGCCTCGCCGGGCGGATCCACCGCAGGTCTCACGCGTAGCACGCGGCGGTCGCTATTGACGAAGGTCCCGTTCTTCTCTGCGAAGCTCACCCCCGGAAGAATGACGTCAGCCAGACGCGTTGTCTCGGTGGGGAAGATATCCTGCACCACAAGGAACTCGAGGTTCTCAAGCGCCTCGCGCGTGTGATGCAGGTTCGGGTCGGTGACCATGGGGTTCTCACCCATGATGTACATTCCCCGGACCTCGCCGCGGTGGGCAGCCTGCATGATCTCGACCGTGGTTAGCCCGGGCGCTGCCGGCAACTCGGCCGAGTTCACCCCCCAAACGCCGGCGATGCTGTCTCGGACGCTTGCGTCGGTCACCGGCTGGTATCCGGGATAGTTCAGCGGCGAGACGCCGACGTCGGAGGCGCCCTGCACGTTGTTCTGACCCCGCGGCGGGTTGATGCCGGAACCCTCGCGCCCGAGGTGCCCGCTGATCAGAAGCATGTTGATCAACGCGAACACATTGTTCGTCCCGGTCACCTGCTGGCTCATCCCCATGCCGGTTGCGACCAGCGATTTGCCCGAGCCGGCAAACAGTCTCGCCGCACGCACAATGTCGTCGGCGGGCACTGCGGTGATCTCTTGCACCGCTTCGGGCGTGTAGCGGTCGGTGAGGCGTTTGAGCTCGTTAAACGCCTTCAGCCCGCCTTCGACCCGCTTGCGAATGAACGCCCTGTCGACGAGCCCGCGCTCGATAATGACATGCATCATCCCGTTCAGCAGGGCTACGTCGGTTCCGAGCCTCGGCTGCAGCCAGATGTCGGCGTGGCGCACCATCGGGGTCCATTTCGGGTCGATGACGATGATGCGGGCGCCGTTGCGCTTGCCGCGCTTCACAAAGGTAGCAGTGACCGGGTGGGTTTCTATCATGTTGTTGCCGGTGATGAGAATACAATCGGCGTGTTCGTAGTCTTCGATCGAGTTGCTTCCCGCTCCGTCGCCGATGGACTTGAGCATCGCGGTCACGGTTGAGGCGTGGCACAGCCGCGTACAGTAATCGACGTTGTTGGTGCCGAACGCCATACGGATGAGCTTCTGGAAGAGGTAGTTGTCCTCGTTGGTGCATTTGGCCGACGAGTAGCCGGCAAGCGCGTCGCCGCCGTGCCGGTCCCTGATCTCGGCAAACTTCGAAGCGACCAACGCGAGCGCTTCCTCCCAATCAGCCTCTTCAAAGCGGCCGTTGCGCTTGATCAGCGGTTTGGTGAGGCGATCCTCGCTGTGCACATACTCGTAGCCGAAGCGGCCCTTTACGCAGAGACGGCCGTCATTCGGCGGTACCTCTTCCACGCCGTCGGCGCGCACAATGCGCCCGCCTTGCACCATGAGCTCGAGCTGGCATCCGACTCCGCAGTAGGGGCAGGTTGTTACCACGCGCTTGTCAAGCGCCTCCAGGTTGATCCGACCGCGGTTGGGCTTCTCGACTAATGCCCCGGTGGGGCAGAGCTGGATGCACTCTCCGCAGCCGTCACATTCGGACCCTGCCCAGTGCTCGAACCCGGCGATGATATACGAGGTGATGCCCCGGCTGGTGAACGACAGCACGTTCTTCCCCTGAACCTCGTCGCAGGCTTTCACACAGCGAAAACACTTGATGCACTTAGGGGCATCATAGGTGAGGACCGGGGAGCTGTCGTCGAGCGGGTAGTCGAGCACCGTGCGGAGCGATGGGAAGATACGTGCGGCGGGGTCTTCGAGCTTGTAGCGCTGCTTGAGCTCACGGAACTGATCGTGATAGGTGCCGTCGAACTCCTCGTTGTGCTCCGAGAGTAAATAGTCGAGCACGTATCGGCGCGATTCTTCGAGCTCCTCATCGAAGGCAGTGACCTCCATCCCGTCGCTAACCGCCACCGTGCAGGCCGCGCTCCAATCGCGGCGCCCGGCGATCTTGACTATACAGAGGCGGCAGGCGCCGGTCGGGGAGAGCTTGCGATGGTAGCAGAGGTTGGGGATCATGATTTCGTTGCGCTCGGCTACCTGCAACAGATTCTCGCCTTCCTCGGCCCGCAGGCTGCGGCCGTCAATCGAGAGTGTTACCGTCTGTGCCATACTTACCCCTGTGTTGTGTTGAGCTCTGAACGAAAGTATTTCAGCGCGCTTCCGATCGGGAGGATCGGCGACTGCCCGAGCGGGCACAGCGAGGTTCGGGCCATAACCCGGGCTTGACGCTCGAGCTCGTCCAGTGTGTTGTCGGAGCCGTCTTCTGAAGCGCGGTCTTCGCCCAGCTGCACGAGCAACTGCTTCGTCCCCACGCGGCACGGAACGCATTTGCCGCAGGACTCGTGCGCGAAGAAACGGAGAATGTTGTGGAGGATCTCCCGAATCGACTGGCCGGAATCGATCACAAAAACTGCTCCGGAGCCAAGGGTTGCCCCATGTTCTTTGAGCGTGTCAAAGCCAATTGGAACGTCAAGCATTGAGTCGTCGACGAAGGTGCCGGCCGCCCCCCCAAGCAGCGCCGCCTTGAAACTCTTTCCGGCCTGCATGCCGCCGGCGTACTCCTCGAGCAACTGCCGTAGCGTCACTCCCAGCTCCGCCTCGTAACATCCGGGAGCGTTGACATTGCCGCTTACGGTGAAGATCTTGGTGCCGGTAGAGTTGCCGATCCCTATGCTGCGGTACCACTCGGTGCCGTTGCGGATTATCGCCGGCATGTGCGCGAAGGTTTCGACGTTGTTGATCAGGGTAGGCATTCCCCAGAGCCCTTTCTCGGCCGGGAAGGGGGGCTTGATCCGGGGATAGCCACGTTTGCCTTCGAGCGACTCGAGCATCGTCAGCTCTTCACCGCAGAGATACGAGCCTGCGCCCTTTCGTAGCTCAATATCGTACGCCCACCCGGTCCCCAGCACATTGTCGCCGAGCAAACCTTCAGCACGGGCCGCCTCGAGCGCTCGGCGAGTTCTTTTGATTGCGGTCGTGTATTCGCCGCGCAGGTAGATAAAGCCCCGGGTAGCCATGATCGCCCATCCGGCGATCAGCATCCCCTCGATATACAGGTGCGGATCATGCTCCATGATGATGCGGTCTTTGAAGGTGCCCGGCTCGCCTTCATCGGCATTGCACACCACATAGCGTTCGTCGCATGAGAGACAAGCTTCGCTTGTAAACTGTTCTTTGAGGCCGGCCGAGACCCCGGCGCCGCCACGCCCCAACAATCCCGAATCCACGATCGAGGCGACGATCTCGTTGGGTTCGGAGCGCACCGCTTGTTTCAGCGCTTCGTACCCGCCTGCAGCAATGTAGTCTTCGATGCTTTCGGGGTTGATCTTTCCCACATTCTTCAATGCGATGTGGCGTTCCTTGGCACGCATCGGTTCCTCCCCGGGCTGTTGTCCCGTCCCACGTGCTTCCTACGACAACTGAGTTGGTCAGCTCCGCCGCCGGTAGTCCAGCAGTACCGCCCTAATTTTCGCGCGGTCGAGGTTTTCGTGCACCTCACCGTTCACCATCATCGCCGGCGCGCCCGCGCAGAGACCCAGGCATTCGGCCGGCTCCAGCGTAAACAGCCGGTCTTGCGTCGTTTGGCCGGCTTTGATCTCGAGCTCTTCTTCGATGGCCTGGATGACGTCATTCGCGCCGAGTGCGTGGCACATTGGCGAACGGCACACCCTGATGATGTACTTGCCGCGTGGCTTGATGCTGAACATGGTGTAGTAGCCGACCACCCCATAGACCGCGGCAAGCGTGGTGTTGAGGTACTCGGCTACCTTTCTTAGCTCCTCCTCAGGGAGGTAGTTCTGCGGGTGGTTGTTTTGTATCTCGTGGAGAATCAGCAGCAGATACTCGGCCTTCGGAGGATACTTGGCGAGAGTCCGATCTGTGATCATAGCTAATGGTAAAGTCAGACTGCGGCGCTGTCCAGAATAAGTTGAGTATTTGCCTCAATGTTATGTTGGGCAATCGCGCCGCAGCGACAGCTAGGCCGGCACCGGCGTTTCCTTCACTATAACGCCGACTCCGTCCGGGACTACCGTAACCTCCGCATCCGCACGCGTGAGCTTGAAGGCCCGATCAAGCGCTTCAGACAGCGTGTACGCGTGCTCCATGTAGAAGCTCTTGACGAGGTTGGGGTCACATTGGTCGGTAACCAGGATAACGGCGGCCTTCAATTGCACCCGTGCGAGGATCTGCGATTCCCGCTGGTCGGGGACGGTGGAATCCTACGGGACCGCCAGTATGGTATCCATGACTTCGCGGGCATTGCTGTGTTCACGAAACATTCGGTGGAACGATTCGCCGCCGTGCCCGTCGTTGCAGGCGGCGGCAATGATGATAACTCCACCATCGCGGACCGTAGCTTCGGCGGCAGTCATGCCCTTTACCGACTGATAGATGTTCTGGTCAAGCGGATAGCCGCGGTTTGACGTTACAACGATGTCAGCCGTCTGTGGCTCCACGCTCGCCAACTCCTCCACAAACGCGCAGCCTTGTTTGTGCGCGACAACCGGATGACCGGCATGGGCCTTGATGATTTTCTTCTCGGAGTTGATGACAACGTTGAAGATGAACGTCAGTTGCGCCTGTTCCGCGGCGTAGAGCATGTCTTTGTGAATAGGGTTGCCGTCGAGAATGCCGGTGCGAGAGTTGCGGTCAATGATGAACTTGGAGCAGTGGTTGCCGTTGACGCTTGTGGCTGAGGCCACGCCGGAGAGGACGGCTTTGCGGCCGCCGGAGAAGCCGGCGAAGAAATGCGGCTCAATAAAGCCTTCGGCAACAAGAAGATCGCACTCCATCGCCAGTCTATTCAGATACAGTACACCGCCCGAAGGGAGCCGCCCTACATCCATCATCTGCCTGTCATCACGGGCGTCGTGATTGACGATACGTTCATCGTGGAAGATCGTCTCTCCGAAACGGTCGCGAATCTCCTGTTCTGTCATGGCCCGGTGGGTACCGGTGGCAATCAGAATGGTGATCTCCGCCTCAGCGTTCCCGGCTCGGATCTCCTCGAGCAACAACGGCATTGTAATAGCACTTGGCACAGGGCGGGTATGGTCGCTGGTGATGATGGTGATCGTCCGCTTGTTCTTTGCCAGCTCTCTGAGCGGAGGAGAAGCGATAGGGGCATGCAATGCTTCGCGGGCGATCTCGGTCTCTGATCCCAATGCCGCGAAGCTGTCTGCCTGTGAGCGAAGTACAGCTTTGAGATTCTCTTCCGGCACGTCCAGGTCGAGATACCCGCGAGCATACGGTATTGGTATAATAGCCATCTTGTTCCTATCTTTCGGCGTTACGTTGCCGAATAAACCCTACAGAGTTAGTCTGCTAAGTATTAAAGCACCGAAATTGACTGCGGTCAACAAGATTCTATGCTAACCGGGCATTTGGCTGACTCCGGTCAGTAGAAGGTTGTTTACCTGTCAAGTAAGATATACAATAGGCACAGGCGGTGCTCGGATTATCGCCGTGCTTGTATTCATATGGGGGTAAGCAGATGCAGAGTTATCAAAAGAAGCATCGCATTAGTGATGAAACGCGCCGGCGTCTGGAGGAGATTGTCGGTGCATCCGCGGTTCTTACATCCGAGGCGAAAAAGTTCGAACGCTATGGCAAAGACCAGGTTGCCGATCCGAAGTACGCGCATATGCCGGATCTGGTTGTGTTGCCGCGCACTACGGACGAGGTCGCCGCAGTTATGAAGGTCGCTAACCAGGAGCGTATCCCGGTGACGCCGCGCGGTGCCGGTAGCGGACTCTCCGGTGGTGCGGTTCCGATTGAAGGCGGTATCTGTCTTTCGCTTGAACGGATGAACAGCATCATTGAAATCGATACCGACAATCTCGTCGCGGTGGTGGAGCCTGGGGTGATCACTCACGAGTTCGATACTGCGCTAGCCCCTTATGGACTGTTCTTCGCGGGCTATCCGATGAGCGAGGAG
The DNA here is from genome assembly GCA_003552985.1 of Spirochaetaceae bacterium. GTDB lineage: Bacteria > Spirochaetota > Spirochaetia > DSM-27196 > SLAA01 > B1Sed10-166. Next base: position 8,494 of record PUPD01000024.1, on the reverse strand, counting down.
TTTTGCAGTATCGGTGGCAACGTCGCCGAGAATGCCGGCGGTGGCCGCGCTATCAAGTACGGAGTGACCGGCAACTACGTGCTTGGTCTGGAGGTTGTAACTCCCCAGGGGGAGGTGTTTCAGGTTGGGGGGAAGCGCTTGAAAGATGTCACCGGCTATGACCTGCGGCACCTGCTCGTCGGCTCCGAGGGAACGCTGGCAATCATCACCAAAGTCATTATTCGATTGATGCCGCGGCCGACTCATCGCGTCTCGCTGGTTGCGCTGTACCGCAGCGTAAGCGAGGCGATCGCAGTTATACCTGCGATCATGATAAAAGGCCGAGTCACGCCGACCTCGGTGGAGTTCATGGACCGGATCTGTCTGCACGAGTCGTGCAAAATGCTCAAGGAAACGCTTCCGTACCAGCAAGCCGACGCGATGCTGCTCCTGGAAGCGGATGGCAACGATGAGGCTTCGGTTGCTCGCGATGCGGTAAAACTGGAGCAGATTGCCGGCGAGTACAACCCGGTGACCGTGCTGCGTGCCGAGACGCCGGAGGAGAGTGAGCGCTTCTGGAAGATCCGTAAACAGGTTCCGTGGGCTATCCGGAATCTGTCGGCCGACCAGTCGCTGGAAGATATATCGGTGCCGGTCGCAGCGATACCGGATATGGTCGAAGCCCTGTACGCGCTTGGGCGCAAGTATGATACGCCGATTCCGTGCTTTGGGCATGCGGCCGACGGAAACCTGCACGCGACGCCGATCCGCAATCCCGAACACAGTGCTGAGCACTGGCAGGATATGCTTCCGAAGTTGCTTGCGGAGATCTATCGCGAGACAGCTCACCGCGGTGGAACGATTAGCGGCGAGCACGGAATCGGGCATAAGCGCAACGCTTATCTGCCGCTGGTAATGGAGGCGGCTCAGATAGAAACCATGCGTCGGATCAAGCAAGCGCTGGACCCGAACGATATCTTAACCCCCGGCAAAATCCTGCCGGTAGCCTGATGCCGTTACCACAGCTATGCTGTCTTAGGGGCGGTTGAAGCGAGATGCGGATCTGGGACGTGGACCCGGGATACTTAAGCCGGCAGCACCTGCTTGGTGAGCATCGGGAGCTGCACGGGATCGTGTCGATCATCACCAACCACAAGGCCGGCTACGCGCGTCACCCTGAGACACTGCGCTGGGCTGAGTTTGGATGGGCGCTCCAGCAGCGCCACAGACTGCTCGCCTGTGAGATGCGGCTGCGGGGCTATCAGGACCGAACCCCTGTTACAATCGACAGGAATCCGGGACAGTGGCCGGCCGAGTATCTTGATCCGCCCGCCCGGCAGTACGGGCTGCTGCAGCGCAAGTACGCCGAAGCCGGGACCGCGGGGCGTATCCCGCTGCCGACTTCGGGACAAACGCTGTGGAGCCAGCACAAGTATTCGGTTCTTGCCCGTGATCCGGTGGAGTACAAGGCCATCGGCCGGAGTCTCGCGAACGGCCACGGGCGCTTTGGGCGCGAATACGATGAGCTCGCCCGGACACTGGTAGAGATCCTGCGAAAGCGGCCGAAGCCGGGGGGCATCCGCAACGCAGTACAGCATATGTGGGGATACGTTTCGGGGGATCCGTCGCCGGCCGCGCGCGAGCTCGAGCAGCTGTCTTCCTCAGCGCTCTTGGGCGAGATTCAGCAGAGAGCCGTACAGCAGGGAGTTGCGTACCTACTTGCGTCTACGGCGCTGAGCGAACTGATGGCCTGGATGGAGGCGTAAGCCGGACTATGTGCCGGCCCGGGGGCTGCCACCGGCAAGCTCGAACCCACGCGCGAAGCCGTGCAACCGTTGCGCACAGCGGGCCCGCCGTGCCCTGGTGGTTCAGTCGCGTAAGGCGCTGAACTGTGGCACCGTTTCTATCGGCATGTGGTCGCCGTCATCTCGCCCGTAGTAGGCTTCGCGGATTACGCCGTTCCGGTCAATGAGAAAGTCCACCGGCATTGTGGTTAAGCTTCCGTGCCATTTGAGCGGAAGGTAGCCGCGAAGCATGCCGGAGAGCGCGGTCGGGAGCCGGAGCACCATGCCGCGTAGGAAGCCTCGTACCGAGCTCTCGATACCATACTCGCGGTAATAGCGCTTGCTCTCGTCGGCCAGGATAGGAAAGGGCGCTGCGTGTGTTTGGGTGAACCGCTGCAGTTCTGCCAACGGCGACGCGAACACCGCCACGATCGAGAATCCGGGCGCGAGCTCGTCATAACGGCGCATCAGCTCTCGTACGCGCATATTGCACAACGGACAGCTCGCGAAACGAAAGAACGAAAGCATGTACGGCCTGCCGGATAGCATCCGGGTGTCGAATGACGAGCCGTCGACTGCAGGCAACTGAATTCGGGGGGCATCCCGGCCCGGTATCATCCGCATAGAGACCTCCTGTCGTGCTGCTCAGCAAATAGGCGTTCAGCAACTGGAACCCGTGCCTGCGCCCAGGGAAAGATGAGCCGGGCCGGCAAAGTTTTTCTTGTCAAAGCCATATAGTTGTAGTTACAATAATATTATGAGACGCAAAAGACAAGTGTACAAGGTGGTGCTTCCGTTGCTGATCGCAGCGGCTTTGGGCACAATTGCAGTGGGAGCTTTCGGTCGCGGCGGTGGAGAGGAGGCAGAGGAGCCCCTGCCCGACGCCGAGGAGGGGACACCGACGATCACAGGGCTGACGACCGGCGAGGGGACGCTTCGGGCCTCGGAGCAATCGCTAGTGATACAGCACACGCTCGATGAGCTCGCCGACAACATGATGTCCGGGGGGCCGCCTCCTGACGGGATCCCGTCGATCGATGGGCCCCGGTTCGTCGGCGCCGAAGAGGCTGAGCTTGATCCCGGCGATAAGGTTATCGGGCTCGTCCACGACGGAGTCGTACGCGCCTACCCACAGCGCATCCTTGTCTATCACGAGATCGTGAATCACAAGATCGGCGATGAGAACGTGGCGGTGACCTACTGTCCGCTCACGGCTACGGCGCAGGCGTTTAAGACCGGCAGCGCGACGCTCGGCGTTTCGGGGCGACTGGTGAACAGCAATCTCGTGATGTACGACCGCGATACCGGCAGCCTGTGGCCCCAGATCGTAGCGACTTCGATTGCCGGCGAACACGCCGGGCAGGCACTTGACGAGTTGGAGCTCTATTGGACGACCTGGGGACGCTGGCGCGAGCAGTATCCCGAGACTGAGGTACTGAGCTTCGATACCGGTCACGTCCGCGATTACAACCGAGACCCGTACGGCGCATATAACCCCGCGGGAGGCTACTACACCAGCGACCGCACGATGTTTCCGGTGATGCACGAGGATGAGCATCTGCATCCCAAGCACATGGTGGTCGGGGCTCGTACGGATTCGCGCGCAGTATTCTTCGACCTCGACGAGCTGCGTGAGGAGGGCCTCCAGACCACCGGCCGTTTCCTCGGGGTATACAATCGGAGTCTCGATACCGGCTACATCTACGAGCTCGAGAACGATGAGCTCGAGAACGCTGCGGACCTCCGGTACGAGGACGGGTTAATTCAGGATGCAGGCAGCGGAGAGATGTTTTCCCCGGGCGAGCTGCCGTTGAACCGGGTGGTAGCCGTTGAGGCTTTTTACTTTGCCTGGAATGCGTTCTATCCGGAGAGTGAGCATCCATGATCGAAGCGTTTAAACGCGCTGTACGCGTGGCCAGACGACTATTCACGGTCGGCCGGTATCGGAGGATGGTAGTCGTGATCGCCGTCGCGTATCTCGCAGCTTTCCTTGCGGCATTGCAAAACATCACCGCCTCAACCGGGCCCTTCACGGTTACAACAGGTGACCCGGCCGCCATGTTTCGCCGTACGGGGTTTCTGTTGTTTGACGCAGTCGCGCTGATTCGAACTCCGGTATTCACGCTGCTCGTTTCTCCGATCAATATCCTCATCGGTGTGGTGATCTCGCTCCTAGTGGCGATCAATCTGTGCATGACCTATCTTGCATTGCGACGGCCCCGGGCGTGTTCAATCAATAGAGCCTCCGGTATGGTGGGCGTGCTGCCTGCTTTGCTCGCCGGCGGAGCCTGCTGCGCTCCTACTATTCTGCTGATATTGGGGCTGCAGGCTACCGCCGCATTGATCGCTGCAACGCAATGGATGATCCCGTTGGCCTTGCTGTTGCTCAGCGGGTCATTCGTCCGCCTTGCTTGCGACACTCACACCGAAGCCCTGTGACCCCCCGGTGGTGGTGCAAAGCTTGTTGCGCGGGTGCCCTGATTTCATTTGCGGCGAACCACATAGGCGGCTGCGCGCGGAGTCGGCTGCACGCCGTGTCGACTGCCTCCGATGGCACCGTGCATCCCTGCGTCAGGGGAGGATGCCCACTCGTAGCTCCAGGAGCGGTTCGGGGTCGGTCAGTTGTCCGTCGCGGAAGTACATGACGTTAACCGTTTCGCCGACCTTGATATCCGGTTGCCATCCGAGACTCTCGGCTTCGGGAGTGGAGACTGCGAAATGCAGGTGCGGCTCAATCCAGCGTGTCCAGCGTCCGGTCTTCCCGATCACGCCAATCTGTTCGCCGGTCTCAACCGTTCGGCGCCCTGCTCCGGGAGCTATTGCCGTCTCGCTCAGATGAGCGTAGTAGTACTGCAGTCCGTCGTCTCCCTCCAGAACCAGTGCAACGCCGCCGCGTTCGTTATCGGCGCGGCGTACTGTTCCGGAGGTGACTGCGACCACCGGAGCGCGGCTGAAGCGCTTGAACTCCTGTGATTCCATCGAGAGCTCGGGTGCGGCGAAAAGGTCGACCGCGTTGCTGTCGTCCCAGTGTTTGCGGGTCCAGGTCATGTGCTGCACCTCGGCCGCGACCGGAAACGCATAGTGGCTGTCGGCGGAGAGCCGTGGGGCGGCGCTCCCGGCCTCGGCGGCGGGCAAAGCGATCCCCGCCGCCGCGACCATGCCGAAGACGAGTAGCGCGCGTGCGATCATGTGGAATCTTTCGAGCCTTGTGGGGCTTCGGCCGCTTGCGCAGGTGCGGCTTGGGCCGGGGAGACCTGCGCAGAGGCGGCGCCGCGATGAGCGGCTGCGGCGGGTCGCGTGGTACGTGGTACCGCGAGCGGTCGCGGCCGAGGTGCGCGTGCCAACAGGATCTGCCACAGCTGAATACGGCGGGTGCGGAACGCAGCAGCGCAGGAGTTCAGAAAGAACCGCCACATCCGATAGAAGCGCTCGCCGTACCGGTCGGCGATCTCCGGCCAGTGTTCCCGGAAATTGTAATCCCATGCCATCAGTGTATTATCGTAATAGGGGCCGAAACTATGCAGGTCCTCGACGAAGAACCGGGACTCAGCGGCCTCCGCAAGCTGTGCCAGCGACGGAAGCATAGAGTTCGGGAAAATGTACTTCTCGATCCAGGGATCGCCCGAGGATACCGAGCGGTTGTTCCCGATTGTGTGCAACAGGAACAGGCCGCCGGGTTTGATACAGCGATAGGCGGTTCGCATGAAGGTAGGGTAGTTCTTGTGCCCCACGTGTTCTACCATGCCGACCGATGCGATTCGATCGAACTCACCGGTTAGATCGCGATAGTCGCTGAGCTCGATGCGAACTGGCAACCCTTTGCAGCGTTCTTCAGCGGCCGTCGCCTGCTGCTCGGAAACCGTAACCCCGACGCCTTCAATGCCGTAGCGTTCGGCTGCGTATTGCAGCAGGCTGCCCCAGCCGCAGCCGATATCGAGCAAGCGCATCCCGGGCTCAAGCTGCAGTTTACGGCAGATAAGATCGAGCTTGGCCTCCTGGGCTTTCGCCAGGGTTGAAGCCTCCGCCCAATAGCCGCAGCTGTAGACCATGCGCGGGTCGAGCATGCGTTCAAACAGGTCGTTGCCGAGGTCGTAGTGCTGCTTGCCGATCTTAAACGCCCGCCGACGCGCCTGGGGATTCATTATACGCCACCATATCGCCAGCATGATCGTCCTCAGCGATTGCTTGGCACGTTCTTCCAGCTGCCCTTCGAACAGGCGTTCGCAGAACTGGTCGATGCGCTCGACATCCCAAGCTCCGTCCATATATGCCTCGCCGAGATACAGGGAGCCGCCGGCGAGGACCCGGCCGTAGAACCGCGGGTCGTGGACCTGGATGTCCCACGGTCTTTTGCCGTCGACTTGCACCCCGACAGTTTCGAGTAATTCGCGTACTGTGCGTTCGGCCGTCGATTTCATTGCGTTTCCCCCTCTGCACGCGAGTGCGACCGGGATCGCTACCGGACCGCTGCCCGAACCTCCCGACCCAATCAACACTGAGCTACGTTATGTATTAGCCTACCATTGTGGTATCAGCGCTACAAGCCGGTCGGCCTCACGCGGGACGTAACTCGGCCGAAGCGTTTGTGCGGGATCGCGCAAACAAAGCTTGTATATACAAGATATTTGCTGTATATTGCCGGTGAGGGTGGGGGTCCACCGTCAGCCGGAGATAATTGGACGCACTGAGGCAGTATATGCGAACACATGACTTGATCGTTCTCGGGGGTGGGGCGGCCGGCCTGAGTGTGGCTTCCGGGTGTGCCCAGTTGGGACTGAAGACCGCGGTCGTAGAGCGCGAGCACATGGGCGGGGATTGTCTGCACTACGGTTGCGTTCCCAGCAAGACCCTGATTCATCTTGCAAGCCGGTTTGCCGCTGCGCGCGGTGTCGACCGATTTGTGCGCGGTGGACTCAGTGTTCCGCCGGCTGAGATGCCGCCGATCAACAAACAAGTTGCCGGCGTGGTGGCGGCTATTGCGCACCACGACTCGCCCGAGCGTTTTCGTGCGCTGGGGGCCGATGTGTACCTGGGGGTTGCAGCTTTCAGGAGTGCGCACGAGATCGAGGCTGACGGTGAGCTGCTTTCGGCCGACCGCATAGTTGTTGCAACCGGCAGCCGCGCAGCGCTTCCGCCGATTCCAGGCCTCAGTGAGTCCGGGTTTCTGACCAACCGCGACGTGTTCAGTCTGCCGGAGCTCCCGGCTTCGCTTCTCGTAATCGGCGGGGGACCGATTGGAGTGGAGCTCGGCCAGGCGTTTCGGAGGCTCGGGAGCGAAGTTACGATCGTGGAGATGGCGTCACGGATTCTTCCCCGCGATGATGAGGAGCTTGCCGCTGTGGTCGCGGATCGGCTCCGCCGGGAAGGTGTGCGCGTCATTGTGGGTGCGGCCGTGGAGCAAGTAGCCAACACCCCTCACGGTAGAACCGTAACGGTGCGCAAGCAACAGGAGGCTGAAACCATCCTTGCAGAGCAGCTCCTTGTCGCCTCGGGGCGACAGGGAAACGCCGACGGTCTGGCGCTCGCGCGGGCAGGGCTTGAGCCCGATCGAAGCGGGTTTATTCCGGTCGACGACAAACTACAGAGCGCTGTGAGGCATATCTCGGTGATCGGCGACGCCAACGGTCGTTGGTTGTTCACCCACGTAGCGGGCGCCGAGGCGGCGCTGGCGGTCCGACGGTTGGCGCTGCGCGCCGGCGGCCGCATCAACTACCGAAACGTTCCGTGGGTTAGCTATACCGATCCGGAGCTTGCTGCGGTCGGACATAGCGAGGCTTCCGCTACGGCAGCCGGGATCAGGGCGCGCGCCGTTCGGCAGCGGTTCGACGGGGTCGACCGGGCCCATGCAGAGGAGGCGACCGAGGGGCTTCTGAAGGTGGTGCTCGACCGCCGCGACCGCGTCATCGGTGTTCAGATTGCGGCGCGCGGGGCGGGGGAGCTGCTTGCGCCCGCGCTACATGCGGTGAAGCGGGGGTGGAAACTCTCGCGATTCCGCGAAGCCATGATACCGTACCCCACAATGAGCGAGGCATTCGGCAAGGCTGCATCTTCCGAGCTCGCGCCGAAGCTGTTCAACCCCACCGTGCGGAAGATGCTAAAGGGTTTGTTTCGGTATCGAGGAGGTGGTCCGGTAGCGGCCGAGGCCCGGGAGGCGAATTGATGAAGTACCTATTGGACAGCTCGCAGGCGAAAGCAATTGGCGGGGGCGCCGTGATCGTGGCACTGGTTGCCATCGCCTATCTGTTGGAGGCGCCGCGCCACCTTCAGAATGCGCTCACCTGGGTTGACGGACTCGGCATCTGGGCGCCGGTGGTGTTCGTTTTGATGTATGTCGCCGTATGTATACTAGTCATTCCCGGCTCAATCCTCACACTCGGTGCCGGCGCGGTGTTCGGAGTGCTCCGGGGCACCCTGTATACTGCGGTGGGGGCTACCCTCGGAGCGACCGCGGCGTTTCTGCTCGGGCGGACCTTACTGCGCGACTGGGTTAAGCGTAAAGTTGAAGCGAGCCCGAAGCTCGCGGCCGTCGATGAGGCGGTGGAACGCGAGGGAGGCAGGCTTGTGTTTCTGCTCCGATTATCTCCACTGGTTCCGTTCAGTATTTCCAACTATGTATACGGTTTGACCGGCGTCAGGACGCTGCATTACGTCATCGCGAGCTTCGTCGGTATGCTGCCCGGTATTCTGCTGTACGCCTATATCGGCTCGCTGGTGCGGCGCTTCGCCGAGCT
>PUPD01000096.1 GCA_003552985.1 Spirochaetaceae bacterium | reverse complement strand
GGCTCGTGAACAGGAGCAGCCCGTTGGCGAAGAAGTTGAGCTGGCCGGCCTTTCTGGTTACCGCGATGTTCTGATACACCGTGTTTTCCACCGAGACGAGATCGTGTCCGCGCCACTGCCGCCGGGACGAGAGAAGCTCCAACCGCTGTACAGACCCGCTACCGAGGCCGAGAGCCACGGCAAGGCAGAGCGCCCCGATGATGAGCTTACCGGGGAGGAAGCGGTAAGAAATAACCGGCGAAAGTAGTAGAAGCCCGGCGGCTAGGTTGAACACGACGGTGAATGCGGCGATCGTCAGGTGCTCGAGGTAATGCACGAGGAGGTAGGCGAACAGTATCCCGCCGGCCATACTGCCCAACGCTTCGGCGATATACAGCCCAGCCACCTGTTCCGGAGCTCTCCCCTTCCGGCCGGCCAGGATGCGGCAGGCGTACGGGAACTGGAAACCGTGCAGAAGGCATAGCGGCGTAAGAACGATCAGGGCGGCCAGAACGATCGCGCCGAGTCCGGGAACCTGCCCGGGAGCAACGCCGACGAGAGTGTTCGCCACACGCGCAAGAAGGAGTTGAACAGGGAGGACCACGGCGTACAGAACGACGGTGACGACGAACAGTTGCGGTTTCGCGGGAATCCTGCCGGCGACCTTTCCGAGTAGCCAACTACCCAGACCCGTCAGCAGCAGCCAGCACGCGAGTATCACTCCCAGCGAAAGCTCATTGCCCTGAAAGTTGGCGAGCAGCTCCCTCGCAAGCAGCACCTGACCGACCGTCTCGGCGAATCCAACCGCGAGGAATACCGCGAGAACCCGCGATACTCGGTCTGTTGAAGGACGGCCCCCACCCACGGCATTACCCTCCAAACCGCGTTCAACTGTCCATACACTAGTAGATCATTGTAGGTCCGCCTTGCTCGTTTCGACAACAAGAGAATACTAAGACCGCAGTCCGGGTGTGGGCCGCCCGGGTGCGGGCTGGGATGGCGGCGGTCCGAAGCCGGCGGGCCCGAAACCGATACCGGCGGTAGTGATCAGTGAATAGGCGACGTTCTGATAGCCCACTTCTCCGTGCCCAATAGCCGTGATACTCTTATGGGGATGAAACGGAAAACCCTCTACGATATTGTTGCCGCTCGCCTCAACGAACGCGAAGACCTCAACTGCGCCGAAACCATCCTCCACGCCGCCGATCGCGCTTACAACCTCGGCTTGCCACGTTCGGCTCTCAAGCTAGCCGCCGGATTCGGCGGCGGTATGGGGGTTGAAAGCACTTGCGGCGTGCTCACCGGTGCCTCGATGGTATTCAGCGCGATGTTCGTACGCGAGCGAGGGCACGAAAGCGACCGAGTCAAGCATCTGAACAGCGAGCTATTCGAACGCCTGCGCGGGACTTTCGGTCACATCGACTGTGCTCCGATCAAAGATCGCTGGCGCGACGAGACCGACGGCTGCCTGCCGGTGATGCTGGAAGCCGCGCGCGTGCTGCAGGAGATCATCGACCGCGAGCGTGCCGCCTGCGCAACAGAGTTCGGCGCCCGCAGAGCGCCCGAATAACCACCTGCCCTCCTCAGCCGGCCCCAGCCCTCACCGATGCCCCTGAATTTCGCGCGGTATGTACGGGGCCTCCAGGTATTCGAGATCTGAGCTCGAGAGCTGTACCGTCACCGCTTTCACCAGATCATCGAGGTGCTGCAGCTTTGTCGCGCCGGCGACCGGCGCGGAGACTGCAGGCTTATGCAGGAGCCAGGCGATTGCAACCTGCGCCGGGGTGTAGCCCAGCTCGGCAGCCCGCTCGGCAAGGCGGAAGGCAATCTCGAGGTTGGCATCGTCATACCACTCCGCAAGCTTGCCATCGCTGTGCGCCCTCTTGGTTTCCTTATCCTGTAAGCCGACCCGCTTGCCGCTGAGAAGGCCGCGCCCCAGTGGGCTCCACGGCAGAACCCCGATCCTCTGGTCCAGGCACAGCGGGATCATCTCTCGTTCTTCCTCGCGGTAAAGAAGGTTGTAGTGATTCTGCATGGTGACGAAGCGGCTGTAGCCGCGGAGATCGGAGGTGAACAGAGCCTTGGCAAACTGCCACGCGAACATACTCGAGGCGCCGATATAGCGGGCCTTGCCGGCTGCGCACCACGTCATTGAGAGTCTCCAGCGGTTCTTCTATCGGTGTCTCGTAATCCCAGCGGTGAATCATGTAGACATCGACGTAATCGGTGCCGAGACGGCGCAGTGAGCCATCGATTGAATCAAGGATATGCTTTCGCGACAGCCCGCGTGCGTTCGGGTCGTCGCCCATGGGATGGCACACTTTGGTGGTAATGACCACCTCGTCGCGACGTGCGTACTCCGCCAGAGCGCGGCCGGTGACTTCCTCGCTTGCTCCCAGTGCGCTCGATCGCCCGTCGGTAGAACGGCTTCGATTCAGCCTCGTCGAGCACCCAGTCCCGCCAGTCGGACGAGCCGTATGTCATCGTACCGAGGCATATTCGCGATCCCTTCATGCCGGTGTTTCCCAGTCGCACGTACTCCATCTTCGCCTCCTACCCTTGCAGGGTCTCGGTTAGTCTAAGAGTTATGATGCGCCGCATAGCAGCGACGCGGCAGCGCCGAAGAATCGTCAATCAACCGTGTTGGATTCCAGATCAGCGAGATCACAAAACTCTAGTGCCGTCATGTGCGTCGCTTCCAGTACCACGGGCGGGGCTATGCCCGCCTGCAGGGCTTCCTTCCAACGCGACGCGCAGAGGCACCATCGGTCGCCCGGCTTCAAGCCCGGGAACTGCCACTGTGGCCGCGGCGTCGCGAGGTCATTGCCCCGAGCGCCACTGAACTCCAAAAACTCCTCTGTTATCTCGGCACACACTGTGTGAACACCCACGTCGCCCTCTCCTGTCGTGCAGTAACCATCGCGATAGAAACCGGTTAGCCGATCATCCGAACAACCCTGCAGCTCATTGCCACGCACATTCTTTGCCATAACCGAAAAATGCTGTTGCGCGGCTAGCGTCGTCCAGTGTTTGTTAGGAGCCGGTTGATTACGCGGGGTGCAGGCCGAGACGCAGCCGTTACTGCTCAGAGGCTTCTCGGGAGCTGTGGACAATGATAGCTCCCGCGGCGCCAACCATCTGCCGCGGCAATGAGCTGATCGTTCGCTAGTACTATGCACAGCAAGTACAGCGGCATGCTGACCCCTCCAATCATAGACATGAGTACATACAGTGGAAGCGCAGGTGCCGGACTCCCGGTCGCACCGGTAATGAGCCCGCTTACCATCATACCGGAACCGGCAAGGGGAGAACGCCGGAATGTCTTCACCAGGTGAACGGATTAATCCAGAGTATATGCGTCGCCGCGGAGACCGAGCCCAACGACGCGAACGCTGCGAATGAGCGAGCATATCCCACCTTCCGAATAATACGCGGTGCAAGCAGCGACCCTCTCACCAGACCGGTGTAGTTCGCCGACATAATGATTCCGATTATCGTGTCTCGGAACCCGTCCAGCGTCGACAAATGGCTGGACTCGAGCGCAGTGTAGTACGGCAATACAAGAAAACTCCAGGAGATGCGCGAAGCCCGAGCGCAGAATCGATGGCAAAAGCGACTACACAGACGACAACAAACAGTAGGGTGCGCTGGTTTCAGGGGCGCTCGTTGCGCTGCGACTTCATCGTCCTGATCGTCCTGCTGCAATTTGTTAGCACAGGGGGCTGCAACTCGTGAGCTTGACTCGGGCAATTGATAAATTCGTATTCTTTTGTCACGAGCCGGGCGACAGACGTTATATTAGCCCAATGAGCAGCAAAGGCAGTAAGAACTCCGCCGGCGACCGGAACGCAGGCCGAGAGTCGGTTTGGGACTATCCGCGTCCGCCGTGCGTGCAACGCAGTAGCGAACACGTTGAGGTCTGGTTTGCGGGACAGCGTATAGCAGACTCGACGAACGCGATCCGCGTACTCGAGACAAGCCACCCGCCTACCTATTACATTCCGGCCTCGGACGTGGCAATGGATCATCTCGCGGTTTCGACACACCGCAGCGTATGCGAGTTCAAAGGTAAGGCCCGCTATTACGACATTGCCGTGCGAAACCACACGGTTCGCAATGCCGTATGGGACTACCCGAACCCGCGAGCCGGCTACGAGATTCTTGAGAACCACTTGTGCTTTTACCCAGGCAAGATGGATCGCTGCCTCGTGGACGGCGAGGAGGTGCAGCGGCAAGAAGGTGAGTTCTACGGAGGCTGGATCACGAGTCGCATAACCGGTCCGTTTAAGGGTGGACCCGGCACGCGCGGGTGGTAGCGAGTGGCAGTGAGCGGTACGCTCCGAACCGAACCGACACAGGTTAGAAACCTGACGGGGAGTCCAGACTTATCAACGCATCTGCATCAGAGCGACAGAGCGAGTTCACTCCACCTGCCTGCAGTTCCTCTGCGAGCGTAGTGAGAGCCTGTCGGCCACGTACCGGAGGCGGAACCGCACAAAGCACCTCGGTAATGATGGCCGGCGAAAGTACTCAGGAAAGAGATGAAGGTCGTCGCTGAATCGATGCTCGAGATAGAAGCGGCTGAGTGCCGTGCCGCCGCCAATATAGAAGCCGAACGGCTCGGCAAAGACCCGGCCCAAACAGCGGTCTTGCACCCGATACGGTGAATAGTAATAGCCGGACTCTACTTTCATGTCCGTTTTCGATTTGGCCAATCCAGTTCCGGTATACCTTCCTTGATGTCGCAATACAGGTAACGCCGGACTTTCCGCCGGCCCTCGATACGAGGGTTCATTGACGGCGTGCTGAACAGTGGGGATAATGCTCGGGCGAGGGAACGGTTCATGTCACACGCTCCCACCCTGTACAGCGCTGCCGTTGAAACTCCGCAATCGTCGGAACACGAATAAGGATAAGGCTCCATGACCGCGTCGCAGACTCCTACTATTCTTCTTGTCGAGGACGAACCCCTCGTCGCGCTCGCCGAGAAGAAGACGTTGAAGAGCTTCGGATACCGCGTGCTTGTCGTGTCTTCCGGTGAGGACGCGGTGGCGGCCGTCAAACAAAATCCGGAAATCGACTTAATTCTCATGGATATTGACCTGGGCGAAGGGATCGACGGCACCGAGGCCGCCGAGCGCATATTGGCGCTCCGCGATCTGCCGCTGGTATTCCTGTCGGGGCATACCGAGCCGGAGTATGTGGAGCGCACCGAGGGGATCACCTCATACGGCTACATCGTCAAGAACTCCGGGAATACGGTGCTCGACGCTTCCATAAAGATGGCGTTTCGGCTCTTTGACGCCCACCGGCGCCTGAGAGACAGCGAAACATTCCAGCGAACCGTGATCGACGGTTTGCCGCTACCCCTCGTAAGCGTAGACAGAAACGACAACGTTACGGTTTGGAACCCGGCGGCCGAGCGCGTGTTCGGCTGGAACAAGGAAGAGGTTCTCGGAAATCCGGTGCCGTACTTCCCTGCGCAAGAGCTCCCCTCGGTAGAGGCCAACCGATCCCGATGTGGTTGGATGACTTCTCCGAGCTGAAGCGTCGTCTCGACCAGATACAACGCGACCAGCTACAAACAGTGCCCGGAGGCGATCTACGCGCCTTTCTGTCGGCTCGCCCGCAGCTACTCCGGGATCTCGCCGCCGAGGATAGAATCACCGACGTAAACCGCAGCGCGTTGGAGCTCTATGAAGCTCCGGACAAGGACGAGTTTCGCGCGGCGGGGCTTGCAGCCACGTTCTGTGAGCAATCGTACCAGACATTTCTTGAGGAGCTGCTTCTGATCGCCGCCGGGAAGACCCGGTTTTCAATCGAGATGCAACATCTCACGCATCGTGGGACGCCGCTGGAGGTGGAGCTGCACTGGGCGGTCGCGCCCGGGTCGGAGGATAGCTGTGCGCATCTGTATGTGAGCGTGCTCGATATCACCGACCGCAAGCGCGCCGAGCGCGAGCTCCGTCAGACTGAGGAGCGCTGGCAGCTCGCGTTAGAGGGCGCCGGACACGGCGTCTGGGACTTCAATGTAGAGGCAGATCGAAAGCTCGTATCTTCCAGCGTGACCGAGATGTTGGGGTACAGCGAGCAGGTGTTTGACAACGCCGCAGAAACCTGGGCCGACTTGATTCACCCCGCGGATCGCGAGCTCGTCGTACGTGAGACCGAGAAGCATTTCCAAGGAGAGATGGAGCGGGCGACGCTTGAGTACCGGCTGCGCCGACACGACGGCCGATATATGTGGGTGCAGGGCCGCGGCAGGATCACCGAACGCGACGCTGACGAAACGCCGAGACGCGGCATTAGGACGATAACGGACATCAGCGAGCGCAAAGCGATGGAGCGGCGGCTCCATGAGAGTGAAGCCATGTTTCGCTCGATCGCGGAAGACGGATTCGACGTGGTGTTGCTCCTCAACCTCCAGGGTGAGTTCCTGTACCTAAACCATGCCGCCGGCCAGGCGCTGGATTTACCGTTGAAGAAGATCATTCGGCACAATCCGCTGGAGTTCGTTTATCGACCGGACCGTCCGATTGTCGTTCGGGCGTTCACGGAGCTACAGCGGGGCAGCGTTCACGTTCACCCTCCGGCATACCGTCTGGTTACGCGCAGCGGTAACCTCGCTTGGTGGGACTCGCGAGGAACCATGCTGTTCAATGACGCCGGGGAGCCTGAGAAGATCCTGGTCATCGGCAGAGATATCACCCGCTACAAGCGGTCTGAGGAACGCATCACCTCGCTCCTCAGAGAGAAAGATCTGCTCTTGAAAGAGACTCACCATCGGATCAAGAACCACATGAGCGTGATCGCCGGATACCTCCGCTACCAGGCCGAAACCCAAGCCTCAGAAGAGCACCGCAGGACCTTGCAGGAAGCGGCCTCGCGGGCGCAGGGGCTGATGATTCTCTACGATCGCCTGTACCGCACACACGAACGCAGCACGCTTAGCATCCGTGAATACCTCCCGCCGCTGGTCGAGGAAACAGTTCGATTGCTCGAGCACGGCGTTCCCGTTACGGTATTCACCCAAGTGGAGGACTTCCACTTCGACAGTAGGACGCTCGGAGTGCTCGGAATCATGGTTACCGAGCTCATTACCAACTCGATCAAGCACGGATTTCGAGATGGGGCAGCGGGCCGGATCACGATCACAGCGCAACAGCAGGGTAATTCCGCCACCCTCCAGTACAGCGACACTGGTGTCGGCATAACGGCCGAGCGGAAGCAACAGAAAGAGCGCGCCGTCCCCCCAGACGGAATCGGCGACCTCGCCGACCGGCGGAACCTACGCGGTCCGCGGCCGCAACGGGACCACCTACAGGATTGAGTTCCCAATACCATGAAACTGCTCAGGTCCCAAGCGCGTGCCGAGTCTGATCACGTTCGAACGCGCGTTGACACCAAAATTCGGAAAGTGATATCCTGAGGCTACCCCACAAGGAAGGAAAGAGTTCCACAAATGGCGAAGACCCCTTCGGACCAGAGCAGTACTCCGCAGAAGCCGCGGCCGAACAAGCGAGGCCTCCTGTATATCTTCAGTGTAGTTATTTTGCTCGTGATCGCGATCACGTTTGTCGGCGGCCCGGTAATGAGCGGGTTTGTCGGCGTGACGGCTCCGCGCATAGAAGTCGGCAGTTACGACGGTGAACCAATCGAGTTCGCTCAAGGCACCTTTTTCGAGCGACAGTTTCGATTGCTCGCTCAACAGCAGCCCGAACGCCAGGCGCAGAACCCCGAGCTACACCGCTACCAGCTCCTCGAACAGGCGTTCAATCAGGCGGTTTTTAACAAGGCGGTTCAGCAATCCGTACGCCACAGCGGCATGACCGTATCGTCTGAGCGCGTAGACCAGGAGCTCGCGCAGTATCCGGCGTTCCAGGAAAACGGAAGATTCAGCCCAGAGCAATACCGCCAGATGCCCAGCTCGGAGCGGCAGGCCCTGCGGGATTTTCTGCGAGCCAGCCTGGTGCAGGAGCAGTTCCTGCGGGATACGGTTCAAACATCGCGGTTCAGCCGCCGGGAGCACGATGCTCTCAAACGCATCGCTCGTACTGAACGTCAGTTCCAGTTCGCAGCGTTTCGCTTCGACGATATTTCGGACGATATGCTCGCACAGTATTATGCGGATCACGCCGAGCAGCTCGCTGAGATCCACATTTCCCAGATCACGGTCCTGGGCACGGAGGAAGACGCCGCTTCCGTGCATGGGCAGCTTGAGGCCGCCGAGCTCTCGTTTGAGGAGCTCGCCGAGACCTATTCGGATGACGGCTTCGCCGCGGAAGGCGGTGAACGCGGTTGGGTGGCACGACACGAGCTCGAGATGGACCTTGGCGACGAGCCGGTCGCTGAGCTCTACGACGCGGTTCCCGGAACCGTGATCGGCCCGTTTGATACCGAGGAAGGTTACCGGATTGTGCGCCTTAATGAGCCCCCTCGTGAGCTCGACCTCGACCAGGCAGAGCATCGCGATCGTGTCCGCGAACACATGCTCGCGGTTGCAAGCGACGACCTTCGCGAGCAGGCGCGCACACGAGCCGACGAGTTCGTAGCCGCAACCGGTGGTACGGACTTTCTGGAAATCGCGGACGAGCAGGATGTGGAGTTGGGATCAACTGAATACTTTCCGGTGAACTACGGTAATTCTCGCCTGTTCAACCAGGTGCGCACCGTCGATGGCAACCAGCTTGCGGACGCAGCGCAACGCGAGGCGTTTTTTGAGACCGCGTTTCGGCTCCGGCCGGGCGAGATTTCAGACCCAATTGAACTGGAAGACCGCTACATCGTCTTGCGTTTCGAGGATGAACGCGAACTTGAACCCGGTGAAGACGATATCCTTGAGGCCTACTACCCCAACCTGTTGCAGGACTGGCAGTGGCGTGAGTTGGAGCGCACGCTGTTTGATCCGGCGCGAATTGAGAGTCGCGTCGTTGAGGTCTTCTTTCGCTACTTCAGCGCTCAGGGCCAGGCTCAAGGACAGTGAGCGAAACGGCGGTCGAGGTAGAGGCACGCTCCGACGGCTATCAGGTCGTTTACCAGGGAAAGCGCCTCTACACCGATGCCAACCCACGGGCCGCCGCTGATCGCCGTGCAGCGGCGGCCACGATCCCGCCCCGGCACCTCATAATGGTCCCCTCGCCTCTGTTGTGGTACGGGATAGACCGCCTGATGGCTCGTGACGATGCTCCCGAAGCGGTGCTGTGCGTTGAGCTCGACCGCAATCTCGCCGCCTTTTCGGCGCATAACTTTCCCCCGGCGTTACGGGACGATCCGCGCCTGACCTTCCTGACCGGCGACGATCAGGCCACCCTGGATGCAGCCCTAACCTCGATCGGGGTGGATACCTTCTCCGGCTGCGACATCATCACGCTCTCAGGCGGCTTCGCACTCAACTCCCGCCGTTACCGGGCGCTCGAAACTCACCTCCGATCGGTTTTGCGAGCCAACTGGCAGAACCGCCTGAGCCTGATCCGCCTCGGCCGCCGCTGGTTATTGAACGTCTTCAATAACCTCGCGGAGCTTCCGAACTCGCGTTCGCTGGACGAGTCGACGGCAGACAGACCGACTGTCCTGGTCGGCGCCGGTCAGTCGCTCGAACACTGTCTCGATGCTCTGCAACGTTTCCGCTCCGAGGTCAGGATCGTAGCGGTTGACACCGCGCTTGGGTCGCTCTACGCCGCCGGAATCCAGCCTGACTACGTGATCGTACTGGAATCCCAGCTGATAAACCGGGAGCATCTTCTGGGGTTTATGCGGCACGGGACAACCTTCGTGTTCGACATCAGCAGCGCACCGCAGATTGTCAGACAGGTAGAGCCGCAGTTCCGCTGTTTCTTCGCCTCTCGATTTACCGAGTGCGCGTTCCTTCGCCGCCTTGAACGCTCCGGGTTACCCGCAACCTGGATCCCGCCGCGCGGATCGGTGGCGGTCGCCGGCCTGGAGACGCTGTCCAATCGAATCGGCCGGCCGTTGTACCTGCTGGGCACGGATTTCAGCTTTCAGACCGGCAAGCCTCACGCCCGCGGAACCGGCTCGCACCGGTGGTACCTGCGCCACTGCAGCCGCCTGCATCCGGACTCGCTGTATGCGCAAGCCATGCAGCGGCCTCTGGTCACGCTTAGCGATAAGAACGGAGCTAAGGCTCGAAGTGACACGATCCTAGCCGGTTACCGGCTACAGCTCCTCGACGTCCTGTCCCGGATTGCCGGGCCGGCATACGATCTCTCGCCTGGGGGCCTTAGTATCGAGCTCCCTAGAGCGGCGTGTGACGCGCTCGGCGAGCACGCTTTCGCCGGCCAATCTCCGGTCAGTGGCGCCCGCGCGCAGCCGCTCGCGCCGCCTCCGACCCGTACGCCTCCGGCGCCTGCCTCCAGCATGGTTCGCGAGTTCCTGGAGGCTCAGCTTACGATGGAGCACGCTCTACTCAGCGATGCGATCGGCGACCTTGAACAGCTCTACCGCGAGGGATCCCTTGACCCGGTGGTTATCAGGCGCGTACTGAGCTCCTGCGACTATCTCGAGATCGATTTCCCCGCGCGCGTAAAGCCGGAAGAGACTTCTCCAAGCAATGTGCACCAGTTGCTCGTCTCAGCCAGACATTTCGCCCGCGTACTACAGAACGTCCTCACACGCCTCGCCGGGTGAGGCTTGGTTGTCACTTCGGCCCGGAAGACCTCAGTCGCCGTCGCTGCGCAGCGCTGAGAGGAACGCCGACTGGGGCAGCTCTACACCACCCACAGTCTTGAGACGCTTCTTGCCGGCCTTCTGCTTTTCGAGCAACTTGCGTTTGCGTGTGATATCACCGCCGTAGCACTTGGCGGTCACATCTTTGCGGTACGCCGAGATGGTCTCGCGGGCGATGATCTGGCTGCCGATAGCGCCCTGAATCGGAATCTTGAACTGGTGTCGCGGGATCTCGTCCTTCAGCTTCTTGCAGATCTGTCTGGCCCGCGTTGCCGCCTGCTCCCGGACTACCAGCTGCGCCAGTGCATCAACAGGTTGTCCGTTGACCATGATATCTAGCCGCACCAGATTGACCGGGCGATAATCGCTCAGCTCGTAGTCGAACGAAGCGTAGCCACGGCTGACCGACTTCAGGTTGTCGTAGAACTCGTAGAGGACCTCAGCGAGCGGCATTTGATACAGAACCTCAACCCGCGTCTCGTCAAGGTACATGAGGTTCTCCTGTATACCGCGTTTACTGTTACACAAGGTCAGCACGCCACCGAGGTAAGCCGACGGCGTGATAATCGAAGCCCGGATGTACGGCTCCTGCGCTTCAGCGATTCTGCCCGAATCCGGGAGCTCCAAAGGATTGTTGACCACGATATCGCGCCCGTCGGTGAGCGTAATGTGGTACTCAACCGAGGGCGCGGTCAGCACGATGCTCAACCCAAACTCCCGCTCCAGCCGTTCCTGAACGACCTCCAGATGCAGCAAGCCCAGAAACCCGCATCGGAACCCGAACCCCAGCGCTGCCGAGTTGTCCTTCTCGTAAATCAGCGAAGCGTCGTTGAGCTTCAGCTTTTCCATCCCCTTGGAGAGCTCTTCGTAGTCGTTAGTGTCGACCGGATAGATCGAGGAGAATACAACCGGCTTAACCTCGCGGAACCCCGGGAGCGCTTCGTCACACGGCCGGTGCTCATTGGTGACGGTATCGCCGACGCGTACATCCTCCAGGTTCTTGATTCCGGCGATCAGATAGCCGACCTCTCCCGTGCCGAGTTGCTCGGTGCGGGCCAGTCGAATACGGAAATTGCCGGTTTCCTCGACAGCATGCACCGAGTTGTTCCACCACATGCGGACCTCGTCACCGGTCTCGATCGTTCCGTCGACTACCCGCAGGTGCACCACCACTCCGCGGTATGGGTCGTAATTGGAGTCGAAAATGAGAGCCTTCAGCGGGCCATTCGAGTCGCCGGTCGGCGGCGGGATTCGTTGCACGATCGCCTCAAGCAGCGGATCGATTCCAATGCCGTTCTTCGCCGAGATCGCAAGCGCGTTCTCACCGTCGAGCCCCAGATCATGGTCGATCTGATGCCTGACCGCTTCCACATCCGCGCTCGGCAGGTCGATCTTATTGATCACCGGGATCACTTCCAGATCGTGGTCCATCGCCATGTAGAGGTTCGAGACCGTCTGCGCCTCAACCCCTTGAGCGGCATCGATCAGCAGGATAGCACCCTCGCACGATGAGATTGCACGCGAGACTTCGTAGGAGAAATCGACATGTCCGGGCGTATCTACCAGGTTGAGATGATAGACCTGTCCGTCGGTGGAGGGATACGGCATACTCACGGCGTGTGACTTAATAGTGATACCCCGTTCGCGCTCGATATCCATGGAATCGAGCAGCTGATCGTGGAACTCACGCGCTGATATGATCTTGGCTTTCTCGATCAGCCGATCGGCGAGAGTGGACTTCCCATGGTCTATATGGGCGATGATACAGAAGTTGCGTATAAGCGATTGGTGCATATTGCTTCATTATGTACTATGGACGGGAGGGCAGTTTCAAGTCGGTACTGCTCCGAACGTCACCAGCTCGGCTTCGATCGCCTCTCTGGTTACCGGTTTGAAGATATAGGAAGTGGCCGCGCCGCGTTAGTATGCCTCCACTACGTTCTTGGGGTCTTCGAGCGTGGCTATCATGATAACCAGCGTCTGGTCACGCTCTTCGATCCCCATATCCCGTTCAATCTCCCTCATGCGCTTCAAGACGGCCTGACCGTCCATACGCGGCATCTCGATGTCGAGCGTGATCACATCCGGCATCACTTTGCGCAACTTCTGCGCCGCAGCGTACGGATCAGCCGCTGTTCCGACCACCTCAATCGACGAATCGCTCTCAAGTATTGATCTCAAGGCTTTGCGAACCACCGCCAAGTCGTTCACGCTCATGACTTTGATTCTGTTATTGCACTCAGTCATCCTGCATTCCTTAGTGGGGTTTATGATACGATGATCACGTTACGACACAGGATTATGGCGCTCGATTCCGTGGTCCAGACTGTTCCGGATGATGTGCACCAACGGATCGTTGAGTCGTTCAATGACGGTCTTGTCGAGCTCGGTGTTACCGATTCGGGCCGCTGTCTGGGCGAGGCGCGCCTGCAGCGTTACGAGCTCGCCGACAAGGTCCACCAGGTCATTCAGCTTCTCTGAGCTCACCCTGATGCTTTGCGCCCGCATCTCCGACTGGAGCTTCTGACAAGAGCAACGTACGTGTTCCTGCTCCTCAACCGCCGCCTTGACATAGTTTGGGTCCATCGCGCCGTCGACAAGCATCTCACCGATGCGCAGTTGATTGCGCACGGCAGCCTCAATATCCTCAGGCTTGGCAACTCCGCGTTCAGCGAGAATCTCTCCCAGTCGTTTGAAGGGTTCTTCCCGCAGGGTTTCAGGATCATCGATCTCTTCAACGACTACCTTGCTTTCGCCCTCTGCGACCATAAAGACGTCGTGGATGGCGTTGCGGCCCGCTCGCGTCGTAACGAAGGCATCGAACCGAATCAGGCAGCGCGCGGGATCTAACTCCGACATTCGCGGAACCTTGTCGAGATATGGGATCAGTGTGCAGTCACCGAGCTCGTGAAGCTCGGCGATGAGCTGTAACGGGTTGGTGCCGTTGAGATAGATATCCGGATGCGGCTCGAACTGTACACGGAAGGTGGCATAGTGACCGGCCGTGGACCCTGCTGTACGCCGGTCTTCGGCCAATCCAGGGTCGCAGGTCCTGCCGGCTCCGTCCTCTTCGGCTCCGGACCTGCCTCCTCAGCGGTCAATTCGCCGAGGTCACGAACATCACCCGGTTGAATCGCTGCGCCGCCCCTTCCTTCCTCGGCGGACCGCAGCTCGTTGAGCTGCTCCACAAGCTCCCGCGAGCATGCCGCTTGCTCTGCGTCCGCGCCCTCATTCGAAGCGGGCAGGTCACGGAAGTGATCGCGCGCGGCAAGCGTCAGGTTGATCAGCTCCGGCGTGACCGAAAGCCGTTCCGCCCGGACCTAATCCAGCACCGTCTCCACACTGTGGGCGAACTCGGACACATCCTGAAACCCGACCATGCTTGCCGAGCCCTTGATTGCATGCATGGCTCGGAAGACGCTGGAGATCTATCCGGCATCCTGCGGGTACTCCTCGAGCCGCAACAGGTCTTCCTCGAGCTCCTGCCCGTTGGAGGCTCGTTGCGTGTAGAAGCCGCCCCCTCAGCATTACCTCCGCCACCTCGTCGGCAACCGGAACGTTCAGCCGAAAGACCCGGCCGCGAGCCTCGGCCTCTGGCTTGGCAGCGTACAGCAGATGCACGAAAGCCATATCGATCCGCTCGATCCGCAAAAGGTTGAGAATAACCTTCGGATACCGGTCTAATGCCTGGATCAGGCGCGCCTGTGACGTTACAGAAAGTTCTGGGTTTCGAGCAGCGCTGCCAACTGGAGCCCGCTCTCGAGAAAGCCTTCGGTTCGCTTGCGCACCACAATCTGCAGCAGCGCGACCCGATGGTCTTCGTTGATTTGGAAATTGCGCAGCGAGAACGGATCGTTGGCCGAAAGACCGGTCTCGTCGGCCGGCGAGTGCGCATAGACCCGATCGATCACGTAGTTGCGCTGCCATGGCATCGTGCTGGTGCTGGTGACCGACATTCCGAACAGCGGCGGGAACAGGTCGGTCTTGTCGACGTACTCCAACTGCTGCTCCACCGGGCTAAACGGTCGCTCGTCCAACGCGGTTACACCGGAGTGGCGCTCACCGTCGCGCTCCCATTCCACGCGCACCAGCGTTTCGGGGGCCAGGCGCAGCAGCACGTGCTGGGCGTCGGCTATGCTTTGGGGCTCGTGACCGTTGATTGAAACGAGCCGATCTCCCTTGCGGACACCCAGATCGGCAGCCGGGCTTCGACGCGCCACAAAGGTGACTTCAAACCCCCGTCGGCTTTCATGAACCGACATCCCCAGCCACGGATGCTGGAGCTCATCACCCTCATACAACCCCGGCAGAAATTGCTTGATCCAGAACGAGGGCACGGCAAAGTTAACGCCTTCGAACTGTTCCACGCCGGCAAAGACCACGCCGACGAGCTCTCCTTGACTGTCCAAAACCGGCCCCCCGGAGTTGCCGGGGTTCAACGGGACATCTACCTGAAGCACGTCGCCGAGCTGCAGAAAGCGCCGTCCGGTCGCCGAGATGATACCTGAGCTTATGCTCGAGTAAAGTCCCCCGGGGGATCCGATCGCATAGATCTGAGAACCTGCGCGCAGCTCGCGGATGTCGGAAAGCGAGAATACGAACTCGGGGTCAACCTCAACCTTCAGCAACGCCATATCGAACACACGATCGTAGCCTACTACTCTCGCCGGAACCCGTTGTTCGGGATTGTCGGCCAGCCGTACGTACAGCCGTGAGTGACCGCGGTAAGTAGGGTCCACCTCGCTCTGAATCACATGGTAATTGGTCAGCAGGTAACCGCGTTTGTCGATGAAGAAACCGCTTCCGATTACGCGGTCAGGTCTACCGACTCCGCGTTCCAGCTTGATGCCGCGGTCAACCCATACCGTAGCAGTGCCCTGTACCATATCGGCAGGATCGGGGATGCGTTGGGCAAACTCCGCCAGTTCCTGAGGCGCATCCTCCCCCCGCTCTTCGAGCGCCTCAATGATCAAGCGTACGACATGGCGATGGTTGTGGTCCGCTCCTATCTCGGCGTACTGCAGCAAGAGCTCGCTTTCGAGCTCGCTCAAATCCTCAATCTGAAGAAGCGTGGAAAGAGCTGCGACAGAATGCCCTTCCGCGCGGTACTGTTCCGCCACCTGATGCAGTAGTCGCTCTTCAGTCCAGTCCTCGAGCCCGGCTGCGCGGTCTACCGCCTCCAGACTCCGATACGCCGCCAGTGCATCCTGAAAGCGTTCTCCTTCGACCGAGTCTTCAAACCAGCGCACCAGCGCATCGATAGCGCGCTCGTTGTATACCCCCAGCTCGTTACTGTCAAAAACGTCATCCCCGCGTAGACTCTGGACCTTCCGCAACGCGCGTACCGGATTCTCGTCGGCGATTAACCGTGCCAGCTCCGCCTCGAGGTGCTCGCGTCGCCGCTCCGGCGGCACGGTCTCGACGGTGGGTCCGGCGCACGAGACCGTGACGATCGCAACCAGGATCGTCATCGCCATCACGCGCACTGCTGCTGCGGTTCGTATCACACCACTAGAAGAGTTCTTCGCTGCTGCCATGTACGCTCCACGGAGAGATTTCTCGTACATCGGGCCAAACGCTCGGTGCAACCCGATACTCACGCCCGACAAGCTCGTCGTCACAATAGGTTTCGCGCACATCGATTCGCCCGTCCTGTACCAGATCCCACGACACGCGCACCGGCGGACCGGGCTCCTCAAAGTAGGTGTAGACGCCGTCGCGGTTTTCGTCCACCGCAACCTCGGCCAGCACCCCAGCCCGATAGCGTTTCAGCAGCTCGAAGTAACCGTCACCGGTTACATCGCGCAGACCGAAGAATGGCTTCCCTTCCTGATACTCCACAATGAGATCAATGCGCCCGTTATGGGTGCTGTCGGTTACGACCCGATATACTTCTCCCTTCTCCATATAGGTTATCTCATGTGCCCGCTCGGCATCAGGCCGGCGTTCCTCAATCCTGGCTGCATGGCGGCGCAACACTTCCGCGCTCGGTATCTCCCGTTGACGATCAATCGAGATCGCCGCCAAAATCTGAGGTGTATCGGTAAACCACTCCTCGCCGAATCTAATAACCGGAAACCGAAATCGTCCACGAGCGAGGACGTATCTGAACTCGTTCCGGTCAGGTTCGCGGCGTAGCATGCTGCGCACCTCCGGGTAGGCGTTGTAGACCACCGTGCTACGGATGCTGGAATCACTGCGACGATAGAGCGTCGGAAGACCGTCCTGTAGCATCACCAGATGCTCGTAAACTCCGTCGCGATTAGGATCGTAGGCATATTGCACCAGCCGTCCGGTCTCATAGATCAGCCGCTCGCGGGGGTAGCCGTAGGCATCCCGCTCGCCGTATACTGCTCCGCTGAACTCAGCAAGCTCCCGTTCCAGGTCATGCCGTACCGAACCGTCCGGGAGCTGCGCGAAGAACGCAGCCAGCGCTTCCCGTGTCTCGAACCCGCCGACCTCGCGAAACTGTTCAAGCTGCTCCTCAGGCTTATCGCTGTAAGGGAGGTATGCCACAACCGCAAACGGGTCCTCGCCGCCGTTTCCGAAATACTGCTCCAACCGCCGCTGCTGTTTGTCGCCGGACTCCAACGAGCGTGCATAGTGCAATAGCACTCGCAGAAACTCCGGATCGTCGCGGCGATCGCGGTATTCGTCCAGCCAGCGCGCCACCGAGAATCCCGGCAGCGGGTCACGCCCGACCGCCAGTCGGACGAATCTCGCCTCCTCGGGATAGCGATTCAGGCCGGTCGCGATCCGCGCATCGGCGGTTTGAAAGCGCTCGAGCGCGATCAGCGCGCGCGCCTCGTGGTAGAGAACCTCGGGCGAACGGCGATCGCGGGCGTAGTCTTCGATCCAGCCCAGCGCATCCTCGTATTCTCCAGTTCTGATGAGCACCGACGCCAGCAGCGTGACCCCGTCGTCCGGCCACATGCGTTTAAATCGACCCTGCAGGAGCGCCCGTTCCAGCGTTTCGACGGCCCGTCCGGTGCCGGCCGGTTCAAGCAGCTGCAACTCAGCGTAGAGTGTCAGGAGATCCGAACTAAGGTCATTGTACTCAAGACCGATCTCGGCCACCCGAAGGCTTTCTTCGATCTGGTCCTGCTCTTGCAGGCGCCGTGCATGCCGGAAATAAAGATCCGCCAGCTCATGATCTGCCGACTGTGCCGGCACGGGAGAATGGAATAGAACCAGTGCGGATGCGGCCAGGATCATCACAACAAGCACTTGCCGCCTCATCGCCGCGCCTCAGTCTTGCTGTTGATCACCTCGTTCCCGCGCACGTCGTTCCCGCGTAGCGCCCTTGCGCGAATCTGAATCTCCTTCACCGTCGGAGTTTCCCTGGTCCTTGGAGCTGCCGTCGTCATGGAGCTCTTCACCGGCTGCTGCGGATACACCGCTGACGGTCCCATCGCCTCCGGCATCCGCTGGAGCGCCGCTTCCGCCATTTGACCCGGCGGACTCGGCCGCCTCGTCCTGCTCGACCGGGTCGGCTTGCTTTACTGAGCGTTTCCCGTCTCCGGACTTCGGTGGGAGCTCAAAACCCAGCAGCTCCCTTACCTCAAAGTCGCTGAGGGTCTCTTTATCCTGCAGTGCCGCCGCGAGCGTATCAAGCTGCTCGCGGTGATCTTCCAGGATCCGCCGCGTAATATTCATATTATCGGTCAGAATGCGCTTTATCTCGGCATCGATAGCCTGCGCGGTGCTCTCGGAGTACTCCTTGTGTTGCGCGATCTCTTTGCCGATAAAGATCGGCTCGTCTTCCTGTCCGAACGCGACCGGGCCGATCTCGCTCATACCCCATTCGGTGACCATCCGCCGCGCCAGATCGGTAGCCTGCTTCAGATCGTTCTGTACCCCGGTGGTGGTCTCGTTGTACACCAACTGCTCGGCGACATAACCGCCGTAGGCGATCTTGATCCGGTCTTCCAACCAACCACGAGCTTTGCTGTATTCGTCGCGCTCAGGCAGAGAAAGCGCGAGTCCCAAAGCGCGGCCGCGAGGCACTATCGTCACCTTGTGCAGCGGATCAGCGTGGCGACAATAGTAGTGCATCAGCGCATGTCCGCTCTCGTGATAGGCGGTCTTGCGTTTGTCCTCCTCGGTGATAAGGCGCGACTTACGCTCCACGCCCATCAGCAGCTTGTCGCGTGCCTGCTCAAAATCCTCCATGTCGACATGCGTCTTGTCTTTGCGAGCCGCGTAGAGCGCCGCTTCGTTGATGAGGTTAGCGAGATCCGCACCCGATGATCCTGGTGTCGCGCGCGCAACGCGCTCCAGATCCACATCGTCCGCGATCGGAAGGTGCTTGCAGTGCAGCCTGAGAATATCCTCCCGTTCCTTCATGTCCGGCATATCGATGACGACCTGGCGGTCAAACCTGCCGGGGCGCAACAGGGCCGGGTCCAGAACGTCGGGGCGGTTGGTGGCGGCAATGATGATGACGCCTTCCTTGGACTCAAACCCGTCCATCTCAACCAACATCTGATTGAGCGTCTGCTCGCGCTCGTCATGGCCGCCACCGTAGCCGGCACCGCGCGTGCGCCCAACCGCATCGAGCTCGTCGATAAACAACAGACACGGCGCGTTCTTGCGCCCCTGGTCAAACAGGTCTCTCACGCGACTTGCGCCTACGCCGACAAACATCTCGACGAAGTCCGAGCCGGACATGTGAAAGAAAGCGACATTGGCCTCTCCGGCACATGCCTTGGCGAGCAGCGTCTTCCCGGTACCGGGGCCGCCGACCAACAGCACCCCTTTGGGGATCTTGGCGCCTATCTTAGTGAACTTATCCGGGCTCTTGAGGAACTCGACAACTTCCTCGAGCTCATACTTGGCTTCACGATGTCCGGCCACGTCCGCAAAGGTCAACTTGCTGCCCTCGTCCACGAAGCGCTTTGCCTTGCTTCGCCCGAACGAAAAGGCCTTGTTCCCGCTTCCCTGCACCTGGCGGAACATGAAGAAGATGAAGAAGAAAATGATAAACCATGGCAGAAACTCGAGCACCATCCGAAACGGCGAGACCGGCCGTTCCTTACCGGTGAAGCGCACATCGTGCTCGCGCAGCTGCCCCACCAACTCGGCGTCAAAATAGGGGATATGCGTCCTGAACTCGCTGCGTTCTCCATCAGCCGTACGGAAGGAGCCGCTAATCTCAGTCTCATCCATGATTGTGACGCTCTCGACCTCACCGGCCTCGAGATGGGAGAGAAACTGCGAGTAAGGAATCTCGTTCGCCGGCTCACCGGTGTCGGTGAACAACAGCACAATGAACATGCTGACAATCGCCACGAGGAAGAACAGCGCAAAGCGGTTGTTCTTGAAGTTGAAGCTCATGTTACCGGGTTCTCGCGGCTCGGGGTTCTGTCTGTTGTCGCTACCGTTGCGATCGTTATCCATATAGCGATTAAACTCCGTCAAAAGTTATCTGGAACACCTCAGCCGACGAGGATGTCGGTGCGTTCGGGTTCTCGGCTCGCGCGGACAGCACGGCCGGCCGACCGAACGGCGCTCCAATTACCGCGAGCACTCCCTCGCGGTCTTCAAGGATGGGTACCAGGGCTTTCTGTTCCTCATCCAGGCCCCATTCTGAACAGATATTCTTGACTTTCCTGGCACCGCAGCGGGTAAGTATGCGATCTCCATGACGCCTGGTTCGAACCAAGAGCGGCTCATGTACGGCAGCACGGTCAATCAAGACCTCCCCTCGGCTGGCGTCCGGCCGGCACCCCTCCGCCGTGGCGCATATCCGGAGCAAACCGGCAGCGCCGATCGGCACACAGGTATCTTTTAATACAACAAAAACATACCCTTTTTTCGCCGTTAGGACAACATCATGGACACAGAAAAGCCGTCTGCGCCGAAGCCGAATCCGGATTCCGTGACCGCGGAGCACGGTACCGTCCTTCTTCGGAGACGCGCCTGCCCGGACCAGCGGTTCGAGAAACCGGTACGGGAGCTCCTCACCGCCGGGCACAAGCCGTTCATAGGCGCTCAATATCGATTCGCGCCGGAGCGGCGGGGGCAACGAGTAAAAGGCCGCCGCATCGCAGCTGAGCACAGCCCCTGATCCGACGCTTTGCGGGGTGCCGCTGTCCCAGGGGCAGCGGGCTTCAGCCTCGCTGCGCACGAAGCCGGCAAGCTCGCCGTACCGACCGGCAGCGGCGCTCACCGCACTGCGGAACCCGGGCTGCAGATCGGCGAGCAGCGGCAGCAGCTCGCGGCGGATGCGGTTGCGCGTATAGCGGAGCGAGTAGTTGCTCTCGTCCTCAGCATACTCCACGCCAAGCTCGGCGATAAACTCGTCCAACAGCTCGGGCGTAACGCTCAGTAACGGCCTGATCACTTCCAGCCCCACGGTACTGCCCTCGGCAAACGGCAGCCTCCCGCGTGCCGGAATGCCGGCGAGTCCTCGAAGCCCGCTCCCCCTTAGAAAGCGCTGCAGACAGGTTTCCAGCTGATCGCCGGCATGATGACCGGTCGCGACAAACGCCGCCCCGCTCTCGACCGCGGCTGCGGCAAGCTCGCGATAGCGCAGCCTGCGCGCCGCCGCTTCCGGACCGCAGCGCGCCTGCGACGCCACCGCCGGGACCGCGCCATCGCTCAACTCGCGATACAGGAACGGGACACCCAGCGCGCCGCAGGCCGCCCGCACCAGTTGTGCTTCGCGCCGGTGCTCCCCGGCGGCGCGCAGCTGATGGTTGATATGCACTGCTGCCAACCGGAAACCCAACTCCCCGGATGCCTGTGCCAACGCATGCAGGAGCGCAACACTGTCCCGACCGCCGGACACGGCAGCCAGGATAGAAAGGTCGGCCCCACGAAGCCCGAATTGCGGTTTCTCGCTCGTGGAGAGGTGGCGCAGGAACGCGAGGACGTGATCAACTACCGGATGGTGACTTGGTGTTGAACTCATTCATCACCTGGGCAAGATCGCACTCGAGCAGACGAACGAGCGCGTACGCGGCGCGCCGACAGGCATCGCTCAACTGCTCAGCCTCCCGCCCTGATGGGATTCCCAAGACGTGATCGACCACCGGGCTGCCGTCGTCCGGCCGCCCGATGCCGATATATATGCGTACGAAGTCATCGGTGCCCAGCGTTCCGATGACCGACTTCAGGCCGTTGTGGCCGGCCGACGACCCGCCGCGGCGTACACGAATGATGCCCGGCGCAAGGTCCAGGTTGTCGCAAATCACGACGAGCTGATCCGGCTCCAGTCCGCTCAGCCGCACCGCCCTGCCGACCGCTTCGCCGCTGCGATTCATATAGTTAAGCGGCCGCAGCAGCCCGATCTCGCCGGCCGAATGGGAGTACACACCGTATTCGAAGCGGTTGAACAGTGGCTTTCGCAGCTTAACTCCAAGCTCATCCAACGCCCGAAACCCGACGTTGTGCCGGGTTTCGGTATAGCGTGGCCCGGGGTTGCCTAACCCCACCGCGAGGAGCGCGATCGAACGCTTACTCTTCGGATCTTGATTCTTCGCTTTCTTCGGACTCAGCTTCTTCGCCCTCTAGAGCACCCTCTTCGACTTCCTCTTCCTCTTCGGGCTCAACTTCGACCCGCTGATGCTCGACGAGCGCAAGGACCTGGTCCTCGTTGCTGAGAATGGTCACTCCAGGCGGCGGCGTAATATCGGATACATGCAGGGCATCGCCGATATTGAGCCCTGAGATATCGACCAGGATCTCTTCCGGGATATCCTTCGGCAGACACTCGATCTCCAGATCACGGGTCGGCATACTGAGCACGCCACCCTCGCGCACACCCACCGGGTTGCCGGTGTGATGCACGTGCACGTTAGTCCGCAGCTTCTTGCCGCGCTCGATCTCGAAGAAGTCGAGATGAAGAATGCGACCGGTAAGAATGTCGGACTGGTAATCCTTGATCAGTACGTCGAACCCTTTGCCGTCGACCTCGATATGGATGATCGTGCTTTCGCTTACCGTCTTAAACTGGTCACCGAACTCGCGCGCGTCAATTGTGATCACCTCCGGTTCGTGGTGCCCGTAGATGACCGCCGGGATCTTGCCGGCTCGGCGTAGACGGCGCGCGGCGCCACTGCCTTGGGCAGTACGCGGCTCGGCCTTGAGTGTTTTCGCTTCCATCAGCCGTTACTCCTTTTGCTCTATGAAACAGCGGCGTGGTCGCCGACTGTGAATGTCGGGGGGGAAAACGCAATACCTATTGTGACCCGACCGTGTCAATGTAACCGTAGATATAGCATAGAGGGGGCGTTAACGCAAGAGGCCCTACAGAACAGCGCTCACACACAGCTCGCCGATGAGCTGCCGGAGCTGCCGGAGCTACCTGAGCGGCCGGAGCGGCCGTTTCAGTCAGCCTCGGGCGTATACGTCTTCTCGAGCCTTTCGAGCGTCGCTTCCGCCTCGCTTGGGTCGTACCCAGCCAGGAACGAATGCACGAAAGCCTGCACCACGTTCCATCGCTCACCCAAGGGGCGCAGAACATACTCGCCGCGCTGCTCGAGCAGAAGCAGGTTCGCCACCTCCTGCGAGTACAGTTGTCGGCGGAACGCCGCCATCGAATCGATATCGCCGATCAACTCGCGCCGCTCCCGCTCGTCGTACTCGGTCTGGTCTGGAAACAGCGGCGGCCGATTACGGCGCTCGTAGAACTCAGCCACCGCATGCAGATCAATCCATTCCTTACCGTTGCTCTCGCGCCAATCGTGGTGACTGAGCTCCAGCGGTCGCAGGCTCGGTTCCTCCCGGGGCGGCAATGTGTGGCGTCCCTGCCGAAGGTCCGCGGGCAGCTTCTTGGAGTACGTATGGTAGAGCACGTTATCGGTAGAGAGAACCAGGCGGCGCAGCGACCGACCGCGGCCGAAGCGGCGATAATACTCGATCATCTCGGTGAACCCGATGTCGGTGTGCAGATACTCCCGTAGCCGCCTCAAAAGATCGGCCAATGCGCCGGCATCGCCGACTGATAAGCGGTCGAACCGTTCACGAATACCCTCGAGGACAAGCTGCTGTCGCTCAGCGCGATCAAAATCGCTGGTGAACTGTCGCGACCGGGCGAACGCGAGAGCCTCTCCTCCGGTGAGCTCGTGGACCCCCTCCGGCAGAAACAGACCGAAACTCTCGTTTCCGGTCCAGATATCGGGGTCTTCAAACTCCTCTTCCAGCCTTACCTGCACTCCGCCGAGGGCATCGACGGCATCCACAAAGGCATCCATCTGAATAATGACGTGATGGTCAATCGTGAGATCGAGCATACGGCCGATTTCGCGGCTCCAGTACGCTATCCCAAACGCAGGCAGTAAAGCATTAATCTTGTTGCCCTCAAACCAGAGGTCACGCGGGATACTGACAACGGCAGCATCGCTGCCGTCCAGCGGTGCGACGTAGAGCATGATAGTGTCCGCGAGCGCGCCGTCGGCACCAGCTATCAGCACGGTCAGTGTCGTGGGCTCGTCGTCGCCATCGTCGTCAACCGCCTCGTCGGCGCTCTCCTGCGCAGGCGAAACCTGGGAGAGGACCGGCGGACGAGCGAATCGATACCCGACATACGCACCGAGTACCAGCAACGCGAGCGCCGCTACCGTCGCCGCTGTCGCCATCAACAGCACGCGTCTTTTCGCCTTTATCATCTGGGTCAGTATACCGTCACCGGCGTCACCGAACAACACGCCCGCCCCCACGCTGTACGGTCGGTTTTCGCCGAGGTCTCAGGCGGGAGCCGCAACGAGCTCCCGCGCCCCTTCCAGCGGGGTGGGCGAATTGGGGTGAATGGGCGGGGTGTGCTTGGATACTGGGACGGCAGGATTCGAACCTGCGAATGCCGGGATCAAAACCCGGTGGCTTACCGCTTGCCGACGTCCCAATGCAACCGTTAACCGTTGATTTTGCTGGCTACGTGTGTACCTGAAAACCAGCCTCCTGGTCAAGAGGGGCCGCTGACGGGGGAGCGCTCTATGGAGTGCGGCGGAGACCTGCAGGCTGCGGTGCGCTACGCTTCACCGGGAGGGGTCTGCTCATCGCCCGAGCCTTCGACCTGCTCATCCGCGTGAGTGTCGTCGTCGCCGAGCGCCTCGTAAGCCTCGAGGATGCGTGCCTGCAACTGGGTCCGAAAATCGGAATTGATCGGATGAGCGACGTCCTTGTACTCGCCGGTCTTCGTCTTCCTGCTGGGCATAGCGATGAAGACCCCGCTCTTGCCTTCGATGATCTTGACGTTGTGGATCACGAAGCAGTCATCGAAGGTTACGGTCACGTACGCCTTCAACTTGCCCTCGCCGCTGACTCGCCGGATCCGAATATCTGTGATTTGCATCGGGCTGCTCCTTCGACGTTGTCCAACAGTCGCTTCACTCGACGGAACCCTGCGCTTCGCCTGCTTCCGCGTCGGACGAAAACCACAGTTCCTCCATATTAACTGAAATTTATACGGAAACAGCGACCGCTGTCAAACGATGAATGAGCCGATTCGACGCATTGCGCCTAGTTCGCGCCGTTAGAAGCTTGAAACACCACCTCTCCATCCAGCCAAAGGCGCTCGAGCTCGTAGAACTCGCGCAGATCGGTTAGCATAACGTGAATTACGGCGAATCCGGCGTCGAAAAGCACCCATCCGGAGTCGTCGTTGCGCTTCTGGGACCGCGCCACTTGGATTTGCAGCTCATCGAACAGGTCACGCATGCGGCGTACCAGTCCCTGCAGATGGGTCAGACTTCGCGCACTCGTTATCACGAAGTAGTCGGTGACCGTTGACACCGCACCGATATCGAGCGCGACGGTGTTGAGGCCCCCTTCCTCCGCAATCCGGCGGGCCAACGCCAGCACCGCCGTCCGGTTGTGTTCTTTTACAGCGTCCATGTGATCGATCATAGAGCTATCTGACATAACGTCCGTCAAAATCGTTCCCTAGTATAATTGTAACATCTACATTCGGAAGCGTCGAAAGGGCGCTCTCGGTCATGATGTTCGTTCCTTCTACAACCTGTGCCGCCCGCTCCGCGTAGGCCGCGTCGCCGGTTCGGCTGATGAACACCGTGTTCTCGATCTCGCTGGTCTCAGCATTGCCGATCGACACGACTTCGAATCCGTACCCTTCATACAGTTCCCGGGTGCGACGCGCCAACCCGTTGACGCTCGTTCCATTGAGGATCTCCAACCGTACCGTTGCCCCGTCCAGCAGCAGCGCGTCCTCAGAGCGCAGCATTTCACGCAGCTGACGGACCGTCTCGCGTAGCCAGCGCCCCTCGAAATGCGGAAACAACAGCTCCTGCGGTTCGCCGTCGCCGTCCACCGTTCGCGTGACCCCTTGTATGCGTCGGTACACCATCTGCTCGGAGGCCAGCTCGTCCAACGCCGAACCAAAGGCCCTGAGCGCTCGGCCATCGAGGTTGGTCTCAACCCGATCGCGAAAGTGAGGAGCCACCTCGCTTCGTCCTAAGTATTCGTGACGTTCGCCGACCCTCAACAGAAAACGTTGGATAAATCGCTGCGTGCGGGTAACGCGCTCCACCCCGCTCTCGTATTCAAGCGTCGCCCGGAGGTACTGTTGCGCTTTGGCTCCATCAAACACCACATTGCCCCCGGGAAACATCTGTCCTTCCCCCAAAGTGTCGGCCACCGTTTCAGACAGAAACAGCTCCAGCCCTTCGGTAAGGTCGATGATCTCGGCAAGCCGGTCTTCCTCGATAGCCATGTGGAACTCGATAT
>PUPD01000156.1 GCA_003552985.1 Spirochaetaceae bacterium | reverse complement strand
ACTCAAGCGCGAGAAGAGCTGTAAACGAAGCATAGCCGGCAAGCGCTTGCTCGCCGGCTGGGATGAGAGCTACATGGAGAAGGTGCTGTTCGGCCCCTGAGTTCCAAATGCGTTTGCCCTGACCTCGTGCGTCGTCCGCTTCGGTCGAGTTGTGTCTCGCAGCGAATTAGTATATGGTTCCGCACGCAGTCAAGAGCACGCAAGAGGGGACAAACTATGAAGCTGTCAGTAGCAATTGCAGGAAAGGACGCGCCGGACAATGCGTTCGTCGTATGGCGAGGGTTCGAAGAATCCACAAGAAAAGCGGCAGAGCTTGGATTTCACGGGATTGAGCTGGCATTGAAAGAAGCGTCTGAGGTTGACCCAACTCGCTTGGCCGCTTTACTAAGCGAACACGGTTTGGAGGCTAGCTGTGTCACGACCGGTCAGGTGTGTGCCGTGCTCGGCTTGTACTTCACCCACCCCGACAGCTCGGTACGCGCGCGTACCCTCGAGGTTTTCAAAGAGCTTATCAATCTTGCTTCCGACTTCGGGCAGCTGGTCAATATCGGGCGAGCACGAGGATGGTACGCAGAAGGACAGCCACGTGAGGAAACGGAGCAGTTGTTCATCGATACCTGCCGGACCTTATGTGATTATGCCGCTCCCCGCAATGTTACCATCATGATCGAGCCGGTAAACCGATACGAAATCAACTTCATCAATTCAGTAGTTGAAGGCGCCGAACTATTGGACCGAGTTGAACGTGACAATTTAGGGCTTATGCCGGACGTTTTCCATATGAACATTGAGGATATCGGCATCGGGAAAACCCTGGCTGCATACATCGATAGAATAAACTACGTTCACCTGGCCGACTCCAATCGCCTGGCACCTGGACAAGGGCACTTAGACTTCGACGACGTTTTCGCCGGGCTCAGGCGCGGCAATTACGATGGTTGGGTTTCAATCGAAATACTACCGAAGCCGGACCCGGAGTCAGCCGCTGAGCAGGCGGCCAGAACGCTGCTGCCGATGGTGGAACGATACAACCGGGGCGACGATTTTACGTGAGGTGATTCCGGCGATATTATCTCCGCAGAAACTCGCCAAGCGCCTCGACTACCAGTGCGTGGTCTTCTTGCTGCGGCAGCCCTGAAACCGCAACAGCGCCAACCACGCCGACATTCCGGAGAATAATCGGGAATCCACCTCCGGCCGCCGCGTACTGAAACTCGTCAAGTGCTCGATCTCGCATGCTCTGGCCTCGTTCCTCCAGCCACAACCGATATCGGAATGAGCTCATATATACCCTGTTTACAAGACGAGTCTTCCGCGACACCCAATCGTTGTTGTCAGGTGACGTTCCGCTCATGGCGTGATGAAACAGCCTCTGCCCGTTGCGTTCGATACCGATAGCCAATGCTGCCCCTTTGGATTTGGCTTTTTCCACAATCAACAAACCCAGTTCCAAAGCCTGTTCATTGGTGAATTGATTGAACTGCAGCTCTTCTTCCTCTCGTTGGCAAGCTTCCGCGGTCACGTTCGGATCCTCCATGTTTGACACTATTACCCTCTCCCGGCCGACTTTCCCGGATTGCGGTCTACTCGCCGTCCCGGAATCCTTGGCTCATTCGATAGATTTTCTCCAGCACGTCCAAAGGTACGTTGTTCTCGGCCTGCAAAGCAGTCCCGAGGTGTTCTACGGTATTGATCCCAAGCACCGTGCTCTTGATCACCGGGTGAGCCAACGAGAAGCAGAATGCGAACTGTTGCCAGGAATCTAATGGACGAGTTCCAATCGCTTGCCTCACAACACCAAGGCGGAGGTAACTGTCATCGAACTTCTCTTCACGCATTCTGTCATCCGGCGGCAGTGTATCGCGCTCAACCCGTCTGTCCGTAAGAATTCCACCCGCCAACGGCCGGATAGAGATGAAATCTTTGTTCAACTCTTCCAGGCGGGGAAAGAACTCATACATTTCGGTTTCCAGAGGGTTGAAGTATGCGACCAGCCCCGAATACACCGGCGCTTCAACCGCTCGACGTGCATACGCGACCGTATAAGGGAATGATAGCACGGCCCCGATCTTACCTTCTTCTCGCAGTTTCTCCGCAACTTCGCCCAACTCCGATGTTACCTCGTCAAATTGCTGCAGTCGGTGGACATCACCGGCTTCGCTCGTAATGTCCGCTCGCGCAACTCCTCGCTGAAGATGCTGCACCACGGCAATGCGATCAGCGGACAGCTCATGCAGCGCCGTTTCGACTTGCGTCCGAAACTTCCGGGCATCAAACCGAGGCTCTTCCCAATCCGGGACGTTGACCTTGATGATGTGGTGAAGATCATTCCGCTTGGGATGCTTTCTTAGAATAGCTCCCGTCAACCAGCGCGTTCGGTATTCGTAACTAGAATGAATAAAATTGACTCCGCGCTCAATCGCTTCCTCTAACGCCTGGGTCCCCGCCGAGCTGCGTTCATCCGGTATCCCCGACTTCGCTGCGTAACGCATTGTCCCAAAACAGAGTTCCGAGACCGTTAGCTCGTAACTTGATAATTCTCGATACTGCATGCCCTTCCTTCCCTACGCATCATTCTGGATATTCTTCCCGATCGGCCACTGCGTTCCGGCTGATACTCCGCCGTCGATATACAGAGTTTGGCCGGTGACGAAACGCGATGCGTCCGAGGCAAGGAAAACTGCCGCGCCGAGCAAGTCTCCCACCTTCCCCAATCGCCGCAACGGAGTGTTATCCAGGGCCCAGGATTCCATATGAGGCTGCGACCAAAGCTCTCGGTTAAGGTCGGTGAGAATGAACCCCGGACCGATACCGTTCACGCGGACACCATAAGGCCCCCACTCGGTCGCGAGTCCCTTTATCATTCCGTGCATCCCGAACTTACTGATTGCGTAAGGCATAACATTCGTCAGAGGAGCGACGGTATTGTAAGACTCGACGTGCACCTGCACACCGCCGTTCTGCGCAAGCATGCGCTTGCCTACCTCCTGCGCGACGAAGAATGCGCCCCGAAGATTGATATTCAATATGTGATCGTATTCAGCCGGTTCATACTCCACCGCAGGCTTCCGCACCGTAACGCCGGCGACGTTGAGAAGTACGTCTATTTGTCCGCAATCGGCATGAAACTCGTTGACGACGCTCCGGATTCGTTCTGTGTCGCTCACGTCGCAGACCATCCAGTTGACCACAACGCCGGCCGACCGCCGCACGAACTCTTGCGCTGCGGCGAGCCGCTCCTTGTCCCGACCCAATATCGTCACATCGGCTCCACGTTCAGCGAATCCCCGAGCCAATTCGAGTCCAATGCCGCGACTGCCCCCCGATACCAGCGTCTTCTTCGCCTGAACCGAAAACAACTGATCGCTCATCGTGCCCCTCCTTCTCAGCTCAGGCACGCCGCGCCCCCAGCGGTGGTTATCTCGTCCCTATCCTAACGAACACCAGTGCTCCGTGCAATGCCGATGCCGGCTCCCACCCGGCCAGCCGTAGCTGACAGCCCGGAAACTGAAACTGCCAAGCGAACCATCAGATAAGTGGCGAAATGGACCCGGGAAGCGACCGGCCTATGAAGCCCTCACTCTGCCGCGCACTGACGAAAGCTGTCCGACGTCAGTTTTTTTTTGTGATACTATGGCGTATACGTATCGGCATGTATCGCAAGATCGGAAACAGCGCCCGCTTGAGCCATGAAGTGGCCGATCACATCATGATGTTGATTCGGGAGCGTCAACTCAAGCCCGGGGACAAACTGCCGAGCGAGGTGTAGTTGACACAGCTTTTCGGGTTGAGCCGCCCCACAATTCGGGAGGCGATCCGCGCGCTGGTCTCGCGTAACGTTCTGAAGGTTGAACGCGGCCGCGGCACGTTCGTGGCCGATAATCCCGGCGTGGAAACTGACCCCTTGGGGTTAAGCACCCTGCCGGCAGGACAGCTGCAGCCGTCATTGCGCGAAGCACGCCTGATCATCGAGCCCGGCGTCGCCCGGCTCGCGGCTCTCAACGCCGATCTCGTTGATATTGAGGCGATCAATACCCATTTGACCGACATGCAACAGATCGTTGATGAGGGCAGAGTGAGCATGAGCGTTGAGCTGGAGTTTCACCGCAGCATTGCCAAAGCAAGCAAGAACCCGGTGATCATGCGGATCATTCCGATCATTATGGACTCTATAATCCGCACCTACGACAGCGCCCGGCGTACAAGCCGAGACCACGCCGTGGCGCTTGAAGAGCACTATGCCATCTTCGAGGCTATCCGGCATGGGGACCCGGCCGAAGCCGAGGGGGCGATGCGTAACCATCTCGAGCACAGCCTCGCCCGTAGCGCGGCGAAGCGGAAGCGCGCCGCTGACGCCTCGGGCAAGCGCGCCGCTGACGCCGCGGCGACACTTGGCGAGTAATGCGGGCGTTGGAAGCTCGTCAGCGGGAGACAGCCACCGGCCTTCCTTCCGCGGCGCTTTGGTAGACGGCAAAGATGAGCGCCACTATCTTGCGCGCCTCCTCGCCGTTGAGCTCCACCGGACGCCCGTTGCGAACCGATTCCACGAAATCCTGAAACTGCTTACTGTGGCCCTCGATGCCGACATCTCCGGGCGCCGATGTACGACGTAGCTTTGTACGTCCTATTCCCGCGCGGATGCCTCTTCACGACCCAGAAGCTGTTTGATCTCAGGGAGTGCTGCTTCCGCGGCCTCACGGCCGCGTCGCGTGATCTCCTTGTGCTTGTCGAAATCCGTACCACGGATACCGTCTAGGTCCGGACTGATGTACACGTCGGCGTCGTCTTCGTCATAGAGCGCCATGCGCATGATATGATAGATGCGGTTGGCGTACTCGATCCGCCCTTCAGGACGCTCTTCCAGACTGAACCCGCCGCCGACATTGACCGCGATAATCCTGTCGGCGCCGAGCTCACGTGCAGCGTCTATCGGCACGTTGTCCACCACCCCGCCGTCGGCAAGCAGCTTGCCGTCGTACTCCAGCGGATCGAACACCACCGGAACCGCGGAGCTCGCAGCGAGCAGCCGGGCAAGCGGCCCTTCGGTGAATACCACCGGCTTGCCGGTGTCGATATCGGTGGCGGTAATCGCCATCGGCTTGGGGAGATCCTCGAGCCGGTCGTAATCCAACCGGTCCGCAAAGTACTGTTCCACCGGATCAATGCGGAAAAACCCGAGCCCGCCGAACGAGGGGCGTAATACTTGAAGAAAGCTCAACTCCGCCAGCTGCCGGCTGAGGCCCTCGATGTCGTAGCCTGCCAGGTAAAAGGCCCCTGCAACCGCTCCCGCGCTGGTGCCGGCGATCATATCAAACTCGATATCGTGTTCAGCCAGAACTTCGAGCACGCCGATGTGTGCTGCGCCCCAGGCTCCACCACCGCTGAGAACCAGCGCGACCGTCGGGCGTTCCGGCTCCTGCCCGCGCGGCACGCCGAGCGCGGAGTGAGCCGCCACCGCTGTCAACAGCAGCACAGTCACGGCTCCCACCATTGCTCGCAGTACCGTTCGTCGCATCGGTCGCAGGGTGCGCTGCGTGCGCACCAGAGACATGCCCATACCAGTATCCTACCGCACAGTGAGGCCCCCTGCAACGAAAACCGCACTCCCCCTTACCCGTTGCCTCCCGTGCCGCTTCCTTCTACAATCGAGCGCGCATGAAACCCACGGAACATCCCCGCAGGCATACAACTCCTCTCGACTCACGCTACGCAACCGCGGCGATGGGAGCGGTGTTGGCCGTCACCGTGCTCCACGGGATGATCCATGGGTACAGCATCTTCCTGAGCCCGCTCAACGACCAGATGCGCCTCTACTTCGGCGCCGACACCATCTCCGCCATAACCGCGATGAAGACGACCTACCTCGCAGTGTATGCCGCCGGGAACCTGTTGTTCGGGGTTTTGACCAACCGGGTTTCGGCGCGCCTGACCCTGGCAAGCGGCATGGTTCTGAACGGCGTGGCAGTCGCCTTATTCAGCACCGTAGGGCCCGATGGCATCACCCAAATGCACCTGCTATGGGCCTTGGCCGCGTTCGGCGGGAGCGTGTACCACCCAATTGCCAACGTACTCATCACCCGCCTCTACCCTACCCGCAAAGGGATGGTCCTCGGCATCTCGGGGGTCGGCGCCGCGGTAGGGTTCGCCTTCGCTCCCTTGGTCACCGGCTTGCTGTCCGGAGCACTCGGCTTCACCTGGCAGCAGGTCGCGCTCGTGTTCGGCGCCGCCGGCGTTGCGATCGGGATCGCCTCATGGTACTTCATCCCGCCGCCCTCTGATCAGGGCGTGGCCGCCGTCGAGCCCGCTCCCGTGGACGCAACTGCCCTCAATCATGAACCGGCCGCACACAACCGAGAGAGCTCCGTGACCCAACCGCGTCTCAGCGTGGTTGTTCTCACCATGGTCATGGCTATCGCATGTCTGCGCGAGAT
Organism: Spirochaetaceae bacterium; assembly: GCA_003552985.1. Lineage (GTDB taxonomy): Bacteria > Spirochaetota > Spirochaetia > DSM-27196 > SLAA01 > B1Sed10-166. Next base: position 19,984 of record PUPD01000156.1, on the reverse strand, counting down.
CGCGATGTGGAGTATTCTCGATATCTCGGACTTCTTTCTGACCGCGGTGCTCGCCGACAGCACCCGAACCGGTTTCTTCCTGTTCCTGCTGTACCTGCCCGGCGTCTTCGTGAAACCGATGGTCGGCGTGCTCTCCGACCGCCTCGGACGCAAACGCTTGGTAAGCAGCTCACTTGTCTTCTACGGCCTGACGATCGCCGCTACCGCGGTGGGTGGGCCGCTGACGTTGATTCCGATCTATCTGCTGATGGGTGTTGGGCAGGCGGCCACGATCCCATCGATTGAAGCGATTGTAGCCGACACTACAACCGAGCGTAACCGCGGCCTGGTGTTCGGGGTCTTCACCACCGCCGGCATTGGCTTTGGGGCGCTTGGCCCGCTGATCTCAGGTGCCGCGATCGACGCGCTCGGGGGCACCGAGGCCGCTTTCCGCCTATGGATGGTTGTCCTAGGCGGGCTTCCGCTCATCGGCGGGCTCGTTTTCGCATCGCTGCGCTTTCCGACGAGCCGGCCCCGGACCGCTCACGGTTGAACCCTCGCGCAAACCCGGATACGATAGGCTCGCGCCCCCGCCCCTCCGCGCCGGCGCTACCCCCCGGCCGGGTGCTCGCGGCCACGTGCGGCTAGCGTGAGGGGGCGGAGCAAGAATCAATCATACTACGGAGGACGTTTTGAACAAGACGATCTTGATCACAGGGGCTAGTACCGGCATCGGAGCGGCCACCGCGCGCGCACTCGCCGAAGGCAACACAATCTTCGTGCATTACAACAGCTCTGAGCAGCCGGCGCGCGAAGTCGCAAATCAGATAGGGGCTGCCGGTGGCACCGCGCATCTCGTTCAGGCGGACGTCACGACAGAGGAAGGCTGCACCCAGCTCGTGAACGAGATAAGGACCAAGACCTCGCGGCTCGACGTGCTGGTAAACAACGCCGGAGGGCTGATACGGCGCAACCCGATCGGCGATGGCCTGGAGTGGGCGCTGATGGAGGAGACGTTTCGCCTTAACACCTTTTCGTTGATGCTGATCACCTCGCTGTGCCTGCCGTTACTCAAGAACGGTAGCGACCCGTGTGTGATCAACCTCAGCTCAATCGCAGCGCGCCACGGCGCCCCTTCGGCCACGATCTACGGGGCCTGCAAAGGAGCCATAGACGCGTTTACCCGTGGTGCGGCGGCCGAGCTTGCTCCCGAGATCCGTGTGAACGCGGTGGCTCCGGGCGTCATCGATACCCCGTTCCACGAAAAAGTCTCAACCCCGGAGCGGATGAAACAGTTTGCCGAGAAGTGCCCGCTCAAGCGAAACGGTAACGCGGACCATATCGCCGCGACGGTACGGTTTGTGCTGGAGAACGACTTCCTCACCGGCGAAACCATCGACGTCAACGGCGGAATGTATATGCGCTAATCTCGGTTCAGCCAGGCGCTGCGGAGCTGCTCGATTCTCCGCAGCCCGCCGGCGACGCTCTGTTCCAGAAACCCCGCGATCTCAGCTTCCCGGCTGCCTGGTTCCACGACCGGGTCAGCCGGCTGCCACTCGCCGTCTGCGGCCGCCCAGATGCGTTCAACACGGCGACTGCGGGCTCCAAAGCCGCTGACGCTGATCGGCAGGAAGAGATCGAAGGCCAGAAAGCCTTCAGGATCGGCTCCGCACTGCAGGACAATCTGGTCGTGAGCCTCTTCCAGCGTGTCGGCATGCAGATTGGAAACGATGCGGCATCCTTGGCGCCCAAGGCGCGTGAAGGAGACGAGCTCGGAACCCCAGATATAAGCCTCGTACGGGGCTGTGTTGATCTCGTACGCGACAACGCAATCGCCCGGCGCAGCGCGGCGCCAGCTATTGCCGCGTCCGGCCAGATGAACCGCGGGAACGGCCGGGAGCATCCCCAGCAACGCTCCCATGATTGTTGTCTTCCCGGCGCCTCCGGGGTTGGCGCCGACCAGAAACGAGGCTCCGCGCTCAATTCGCCCCACGAGCCACGCCGCCTGAGCCAGGTTCAGGGTTTTCGCTTCGAGAAGATCCACCAACGACAGCATGCGCCCGCCGCGCTGGTTGGCCCGGTTGATTATCTGAACTACAGCATCCATAAACGCCTCTCTCGAGTTCGCGCGCATTGTACCACAGCGGGCAGAGCTTTCAACCGGGCTCGGCGTGCAACCACGCTCGACGCGCTGCATGCCAATCCCCATCCGCCCATCCTCGGACCGTTGACCGCTTCCTGCCGCTATGCTTGAATCGATAGCGGAACCATGGAACCGGTAGAATACCCCATAGATGGTGAGCTCGACCTGCACTTGTTCCAACCCCGCGAAGTGAAGGATCTCGTGGAAGATTACCTGCAGGCATGTCTGGAAAAGGGCATCCTCGAGGTGCGGGTAATTCATGGCAAGGGGAAAGGCGTGCTTGCGCGCACCGTACACCACACGCTGGAACGCATGGAGATAGTCGACAGCTACGAGCTCGCATCGAGCCCGCGCGGCGGGTGGGGTGCCACGCTGGTACGCCTCAAAGAGCCCGGCGGCGCGCACCGGTAGCCGATTCCGCGGCAATCGATTCCGCAGTAGCCGGCCCCGCAGTAGTGGGCGCACCGGTAACATGGCGGGCCGAGCGCGCCAGGCGCGCCGGACGCCGGAGCCGGGCTCATTCAGAACAGGACGACGAACCCAAAGATATGGTAGCGCGTGGTTGCGGCGCTCGTCTCCATGTGGCTGAATCGCCATGACAGCCCGAAGTTGTGCGTAACGAAGACATTCATCATCAGCGACCCGCGCCGATAGCGGTCATCTTCGTCGAAAGCGACGTGAAACTTGCCGTCGAGCTGAACCACCCGCGCTATGGTGGCGCGCAGGTTTACGCCGGCGAGCCCGTACCAGTCGGTTTCGTCGATTTCCTGTTCGATCTCGATGGGCCCCGGCGGGCCGCCCGATGACCCGTTCGATGATGCCGTGGGCGTGAGCTCGATTTCCCCGCGCTGCAGTGCCACCTCGCCTCCGGCCCAGGGGAACACGGTCGCATCGAGCCATGCGGGGCCGAAGCCGAACTGTTTGCCGGTCCGCGCGAACGGCGCAATAATGGTGTTGCGCATGCTGAATGCGTCCAACCCGTCGATCGCGTCCGCTGCGTCGGTGTCGATGGAAATCAGCTCGAGCCCGCCCCCGAGAACGAGGTTGCGCAGCGGTCCGATATCGAAATAGCGATCGAAGTTGGAGTGCAAACCGAGCAAGGTGGAGTAGTTCACCTCAGGCGAGAAGTAACCAAAGAGGTTTCCCTGAAACGAGCCGGCCCTGATCCACTGCACGTATAGGCCCAGCATCGCGCCGCTGTCTTCCAGCTCGAGCCCATCGCCGCCGGGCCGCTCAACCTCGAGTGTGTTGGTCACGGTCCCGCCGTACGGGGCAATAATGCGAAGGTCCGCGGGCGACTGTGACGACATTCCGCCCGCCCGCTGTGCCGGTTGTGCTTGCTGTACCCCCTGTGCTTGCTGTGCCGGCAGCGAGACACTCTGCAACGCGAGCGTTAGCCCGAATACTCCACCCCACACAACGCGCCGGATAACGTGATGCTCTTTCATTGTCCGCGAGTATACCCCGAGCGAACTGCCTGGGGAATTGACGCGGATCAATTCTTCAGTGCAGCGTTTCGATCATGGTTCTCAGGACAGCGAGCCGAATATGATGATCAAGGTATTCGGGTTTTTACTGATTACGATTGCGTTTCTCGACACGATGACGCAGCTGCCGATCCTCGCACCGTTCGTGCGCAGTCTCGGAGCAGGTGCGCTCAGCTCCGGTTTCATCATCGGTTCCTACTCATTCGTCAACATGCTCGGCAACGTGGCGGCCGGTCCGTTGATCGACCGCTACGGACGCCGCCGCACGATCACGGCCGGCATGGCGGTTGCCGGTGTCGCGGTTTCGGCGTACGCGCTGATTGCGTCGGCCGAGCAGCTTCTGGCGGCGCGGGTTATCCACGGCGCCGGCGGCGCGCTGTTGATTCCGGCCGTCTTCACCTGGGCCGGCGACCGGGCCGAGCCCGGCGCGGTTGGGCGTTCGATGGGCGCAGCCGGCGCTGCGGTGGCGTTCGCAGCCCTTATCGGCCCCGCGGTCGGGGGGCTGGGGGGATCAATCGCCGGCCCGCGTCCGGTTTTCGCCGCTTTGGGCGCCCTGCTTCTGGTTGGTTCCTTGGGTGCGGTGCTCGGCATAGAGCGGCAGCAACGCGCGTCGCCGGGTGCAGCGAAGCCGCTGCCCACGCAGCTAACGGAAAGCTTCGCGCATTCACACCCCGCGGAACCCGCGCGCCCGAGCAGAGGCCGAGTCGCTCCCACGCGCGGGCAGGGGCGCCCCTGCATTTGCCGCCGCGCTCCGTTCGGCCGTCACCGACCGCACCGTGCGCTCCGCCTACCTCTCGGTATTCGGGCTGACCTTCACAATGGGAACGCTCGCCTACGCGTTCCCTCTGAACCGGGAAGCCGCCGGACAAACCACCGCCCACACCGGCGCCTTTTTCAGCGTGTTCTCAATCGCGGCGATCGCTTTTCTCGCGCTCGGAGGAGCTCGCCTTCCGGACCGTCTGGGACGCCGTACAACGCTCGCGCTCGGAACCGCGCTGGTTGCGGCGGCGCTCGTAGCACTGCACTGGGCGGAAGCCCCGGCCGCGATAGGGCTTGCGATGAGCCTTTACGGGGTCGGTTTCGCGGCCGAGTTTCCAGCCGCGTGCACGCTGGTGGTGGACCGTACCCGATACGAAAACCGCGGAACCGCGTTCGGCGTATACTATGCGCTGTTCTCTATGGGGATTTCACTCGGCGCGCCGGTCGCCGGCGCAGTCATGACGACCCCGCTCGGCCCCTACGGCACGGCCGTAGTCGTGCTCGCCTGCGTTGCCCTGCTACGCCGTCACCCACTCTCATAATCGGAGGGCGGGCGATCGTCGAACACACAGTAACAGTCCGACTGGGAGTTGAACGGCTGACGCTCGGTACAGTGGTGAAGACAATGCTCGCGGACCGCATACGGGTCCACGACCTTGAGCCGGCGCCCGGTAATCTCCAGTATGCCGTCGGCTTCAAGCTTCTTGAGCGTCCGCACTACACCCTCAACCGTCAAGCCGGTGAGCTCGGCGAGGTCTTTGCGGGGAATCTTGAACTCCCAACCGGCCAAGCTGCCGACCACCTGCTCGCGCACTCGGCGAAACTCCGCGAGAGCAGCTAGCACCCGCGAACGCGCATCGTTGTATGCCATACTCGCCGCAAGAGATTCGGCATGCTCCAGATCCTCGGCCATCCGTGCCATCACCGCCACACGGAACGAAGCTTCACGCGAAAACAGCTCTTCAAAGGTGGAACCGTGCAAAAACACCCCGCGCATGTCCTCGGTCACCATCGCGGTTCCGTAAACGCGTGTCCGCCCGAGCACCGAGCGATAGCCGATCAAACCACCGGAGTGAACGATCCGCGTCACCAGCGGGCGCCCCTCGTCCCCGTACCGTTCCAGCCGCACCTGTCCGCGGCAGATCGACCAGACGCCCCGCGCCGCGTCTCCTTCACGAAACAGGCAGTCCCCTACCTCGTAGCTCACCGGCTGCAGAAACTCGCGCAGATGCGGGCGGTATTCAGCCGGGATACGGGTACAAAAAAAACAACTGTGATTGTCGATCTGGTGCGGACAGATAGTGCCCGCACTGTTCGAGCTCTTTTTGGCGGACATGCAGACACAGTATAACACATTTACTCAAGAATTGATCCAGATCATTTTTTGCCTCCGAAGACCGCGTATACACTGCCCTGTGAACGTACGGACTTGATCCGTAGACCGAGAACGACAAACAGGAGGACTGCATGTTGACACGCAGTATCCGAAAGAATGATATCGTTGCCGATCTGGTAGTTGAAAGCCCCGCACTTGCCCGGGTGTTCGAGTCGTTCGGCATCAACTACTGCTGCGAGGGCAATAAGCCGCTCGCAGACACAGCATACGAGAAGGGCATCGACGTCGATGCGCTAATCGTGATGCTCAACGTGGGCGCCACCGGACCGAGCGACCGCACCGTAGTAAACCCAGCGAGCCTTTCTACCCCGGAGCTGATCGAGCACATTGTCGACAGCCATCACGCGTACCTCAGACGGGAGTTACCTCGGCTGGTAGAGCTCACCCGCAAGGTGGCGAGCTCGCACGGAGACGAGGACTCGCGACTGTACGAGGTTGCGGACACAATGGCGCATCTGGCGGCAGAGCTTCGATCGCATCTCGAAACCGAGGAGAATGAGCTCTTTCCGGCGCTGACACGGGGCGCTGATGACGGGCGGTGCAGCGATGACAACTGCGCCCGGGACGCCGGCGACGGGGGTGGCGTGCAGACCACGATGGTCGGGCAGCTCATCGCCGAACACCGCGAAACAGCTAATGCGCTCGAGCGGTTGCGAACCGCGACCGATGAGTTCACGCTGCCCGACTGGGCTTGCAATACATACCGGGCGATGCTGGCCGCGCTCGAGGAGTTCGACGAGGACACCCGTGCGCATATGCATCTGGAGAACAACGCATTGTTCCCACGCATCGCCCGATAACGCTCCGTTCGGTACAGCGGACGGAGGACACTACGCAACCGGGAGGTCGGCATGACGACAACGAACGCGAACACCACCGCGGTTGAGGTCCCCAGGCGATCCGGTCGTGACGTCGCAGCAGCGGTGATCTATCTTATCGCCGCTGTGCTTCTGCTGCTGCCGGTGTTCGAGTGGATTACCAACAGTTACTACTTCTTCCTGGAGTCGCGGGAGTACGCCTTGCTGCTTCTCAATCTGCCGGCCCGACTGTTCGCCCTGGTAGGGTTCGTCCTGATGTTCTACCAGTTCGTGCTCGGGATGCGGCTGCCGGTCTTCGAGAAGGTGTTCAGCCGGGCGGTGAATCTCAAACACCACCGTACGCTCGGCAAGGCGGGTTTCATCCTCATCCTGCTGCATGGCCTGACGTTTCTGCTCCATGATTACCTCGTTGCCGGTCGCCTGCTCTTCGACCCCTACCGGGTCGTGGGGATGGTAGCGCTCGCCTTCCTAACTCCGGCAGTCATCGCCGCCTGGCATTTCAAGCGGCTCAAGCTCTCACGCAACACCTGGAGAACGCTGCACCTGTTCGCCTATGTGGTGTTCCCGCTTGGGTTCATCCATGGGCGGAACTTGGGAGCGGAGTTCGCCACCGGCACCTGGACCGTGAACGCGCTGTTCAGCGTGCTGCTCGCGATCTATGTGTTGCTGCTCTTGTATCGGCTGGCGGTCTACTTTCGAGGGCAATAGCACACGATTGGCCGCGGCCCGCGCCGCAAACCGAACCACTGCAGCACGCGGCCGAGCTTCGCAGCACAGCCATGTGGCAGTCCGCGCAGACGACAGACCGGCGCCCGGTGAGAAACCGAAATGCCGAAAGGAATGCCACTGCTCCCTCGCCGACCGATTTTGAGATTCGCCACGGCTCTCCGGTAATGTACCCTGCGGCAAAGACCTCTTCGATGTTGGTCTCCATCGCTAGATTGGTCTCGATGAACCCGTCGCGGCTCAGCTTCAGCCCGGCGTCGGCGTAGACCTCGGTCCCGGCTTTACGACGGCTGATGAACACGCCCTCTATTTGACTGTACCGCCGGCTCACTGCCTGCCAGACTGAGCTCCTGTACCGGCTCAAACGTCCGTACGCGTGCACCCTTCCGTTCGATCTGCTCGATCAAGGACCGCGTCAGCGCCGTCCACCGTTTACCGCTGACGCAGGGCATGTTCTCTATGGTTTCGGCGAGGTTCATCAGTCCCCAACCCTGCTCAGCATCCGATACAACGAAGTTGATCTCTATCAGCGCCGCGTAGATGGCGGCCGACGGGCCGGCAGCCCCGGCGTCGACGATCACGAGCTCGAGCTCCGAAATACTTCGCGGTTCACGGCCGTAGAATCCTGCAGACATGGGCTACAACCTCACCGGGGCTACAACCTCACCGGGGCTACAACCTCACAGGGTAAGGCACCCCAACCCCTTTGCCGGCGTGCGGTTGCTCGGGACCGCGATATGAGAATGTGCGAAAACCGCAGTAGCAACAGCGTCCGGAGCGCCGGAGGATTGATCATCCCGGCGGTGACCATCACGGTCAGCAATCCGTGCTCCTTGGCAAGCTTCGCGGTGTCGAGTATGTACTCGAACCAGATGCTCGGCTCGTTATATGTCCAGGCGATTGCGCCGCAGCCTTCGCGCTGCGCGATGCGGACGAGCTCTTCGGGATGCAGCTCTGCCAGATCGCTCCCGTCTTCGGTGGCGCTGTGGTGGCAAATCTCCCAGTTCTGACAGTGCTTGCAGCGCATGTTGCATCCGAAGGTACCGATCGACATGGTCGGGGTACCGGGATAGAAACGATACGGCGGCTTCTACTCGATCGGATTGATCGCTGCCTACGCCACCCGTCCGTAGGTCAGGGCGTACAGTGTTCCGTCGATGTTCTCGCGAACTCCGCAGAATCCGGTTCGGCCGTCAGGGATCACACACTCGTGCGGGCACAGTCGGCAATGGACCACGTTGCGCCCGACCTGTTCGTAGAGTAGTGCTTCTTTCCTACGGTTTCCCCCGATTAGTATTAAGCTCATTCAGAATCGAAGGGGCGTTAAGCTTACAAAGCTTGTGACGCTCACAGGACCTGGCCGGGCCCTTCCTGCGGGCCGGCCACCGGGCATCCTCCGCAGGGAAAGCTCGACGAGTCAGAATCGTGCACCCCGGTGCCATGCAGGTTCTCGACCGCACCCACACCGGCACCGGTTTCGGCACCGGCATCGGCATCGGCGCCCGTTCCAGTGGCGGCGGGATTTCTCGGCCGGCGCAGCGAGCGTTCGAAGCTCCGCGGCGGCTCAGCCGCGACCTCACGATGCTCCCAGCGCACGCCCGCTTCAGCCAACCCGGCAAGCTTTGGAAAGAACGGCGCGCGCGCGTGTTGCTCGAGCCTTCTGCGGAATACCGGCAGCCACCCGGTGAGATGATCGGTGAGGTAATTGGCCCGCGCGTGCCGCGTAATCTCAGCCTGCTCGCGCCATCCGCGGGAAGCTGCGTGCGCTTCCTTGATGCAGAGAAGCGCGACGAACTCGAGCTGCGCGCTCATATGGTCAGGCGGCACAGCGCAATCAGACGCAACGCGAAAACCGAAAGCCTCGTGAAAGGCTCCGATGTCGGCCATCTCGCGCGGTCTACCGAAAGTCAAATCCAGCCCGTAGGACCCCTCGGTCAGCGGCACCTTCGTTTTGCGCCGAAACAGGTAGGTGAACTCGTGCTCGATTGCCGGACCGGCGCCGTCCGCTTGCGACCGCGCCGCTGCCTCAACTGCGCACAGCGGCTCCCGGAGCTCATCAGCGGCTGGATGCGCGCCGACCGATTCTCGGAGCGTCCGAACCAGCTCGAGTGCAGCGCCTTCCTCCCCCGCGGCCCCTGCGTCCCGCGCGACCCTCGTGCCCGGGTTCGCGCCGGCATTGCCGGTCGGGCTGTCAAACGCACGCGCGAGTGTCTGGAGAAGCTGCACCCGCGCGACAACCTGTTCCTGCGAATACTCTGCCGGTTTCTCGATCATCGGTTCGCTCCTTGCCGCCGCTCAGGTGGTGTTGTGCCGGTAGGTCTGCTGGACTGTATCGAACAATGGCCTGATATATGACGGCTCCTTGAGCGGCACGCGGACTAGTTCGGAACCCTTCTCGTCGTAGCCGAAGGCCCAGCCGTTGCGGACACGGAACTTCGAGATCCAGCGGTCCGTTGCTCCGAACAAGAGCATCGCCCCGAGCAGCTCGGAGTCATCGCGAATCGCACGGTAGGTTTCCATCGCCCGCTCGACGCCCGGGCCGAACATCTGCCCCAGATACTGCGGCGGGACGTGAATCGGCGGAATGTAGTATATGTGCATCTTCAGCCCGAACTGCGGATAGAGCGGCAACGCCGGTTTGCGCTCGTGCACCAGATAGTCCATCGGCGCCTCAGGGTCGGTATCTTTAGGTTCGCTGATCCAGCCGTTGAGCCGGATATGGCCGATACAGGTTATGGTGCACTGCGGCTGCCGGCCTTCCTCCACGGCGGGGAAACAGCCGATGCACTTTTCCGCCACCCGCGTTACCGAGTTGAACATCACTTTCTTGTAGGGGCAGGCACGCACGCATTCGCGGTAGGCCCGGCAACGCTCACGATCTATCGTGACGATGCCGTCCTCCTTGCGCTTATAGACCGCCTTGATCGGACATGCGGCGACACAGGCGGAGAAACTACAGTGGTTGCAGATGCGCGGAAGGTAGAACTGCCATACTTCGTGCGGAATCCGATAGTGGGCGCCGTTCTCAACCGTGCCGGAGACTTCGTCTTCGCCGACGTTGTAGTAGGCCCAGTCGAGCTCTTCAGGCAGATAGCCGAGCACGTTCTGTCCCCACGGCGCCGCTTCGAACACGGTATTCCCGCGGTAGACACCATTTTCCCACCGTTGGTCGCCGAGGTTCTGAAGCAGCCGAGTCTCCCACGCTCGCGGCCAGCCTCCGTACGGTTTGGTCTCGACATTGTTCCCGAACATGTACTCCTGCCCGCGCCCGGCAGTCCATGTGGACTTGCACGCGAGCGTGCAGGTCTGACAGCCGATGCAGCGGTTGAGGTCGAACACGGCCGCGAACTGGTGTTCGGGCAAATGCTCCTCGAAGGGATACTCCATTTCGCGACCGATCTGCCAATTGTAGACCTTGGGCATCTTTTGCCTCCTCTCACGGCGAATAGCAACTGACGAGCCTTGTCTCGCGGCCCTATCCCGCCGACCGGCAGTTCCGCCGTCCGACCGATTCGCACATACTCCCCGCGCAAGTAGCGCTGGTACGCTTCAGTTTCATATCCCGGCCGGAGTCCCTGCGCCGCCGGTCGCCACAGCCCTACGCCGTCCACCCCGCCGGACTCAGACTTTAGGATCCGAACCACCGCCTCCTTGGGAGCCCCGACCGCACAGTGGATGTCGGCGGCAAAGCCGCGCCCAATCACCTGACCGAACACGTCCTTGCGTGCAAGCGTGTCGGTCAGCAGTGTCGGCCGTAACCAAGCGCGGGTCGCCGACTGATGACCACCGTAGCGGAACATGGCCTGATATCCGCTGCGCGGGTTGCGTGCCAGTCCGTCGGTCCGGTTCTCGTGTCCCTCCACCGAACCGTGCGTGGCCTGATACATGTTGAACCACATACGCACCACACCCCGCGGGGTTCCGGTATAGTAGCGCGCCCGAGCCATCAGACGGGATACTTTGTAGTCCCCTTGCCCCTCCTGTGCGCCCCGGTAGGGTCGGTCGGCGGGGTTGGAGTCAATCCAGATGTAGTCTCCATCTTCCACACCGAGCTCACGGGCGTCGTTCGGATTGATGTCGGCATACCCTTCGCCGACCCAGGGCATGCGCCGGTCGCGGCGATATGGGTCGGTAAACGGTCCGAAAATCAACGACAGGATATCCACATCTACGGACGTGGTGTGCGCTCCGTGTCGATACTTCGGCGTAATGAAGGTAAACCGGTATCCGTCGTCGCGCAGCGGGTGGCGGCTCTGGCCCACCTGGCTCCACGGCAGCATGATGTTTCGGATCTGAAGCGTCTCAACCGATGTGTCGTCTTCGGGAATATCGTACGCGGTGGGTGGCGCCGGATTCAGCGCCGGATGGGGGCGCCCGATGATCAGATTGGGCAGATACGGCGTGCCGTCCACCGGTTCGCGATAGACCGGAAGGTTCTCACCGTGCTGAATGAACTCCGGCTCATCCCGGTAAAACTCACAGCGCCCGCTGCGGGTGTGCCATGGCTTGCTCTCCTGTGTCTGCTCCCAGCCGATCACCTTGGGGTAGGTCCGCATCAATGCGAGCGCCGGAATGCCTTCCTGCGCTTTGGCTTCCAGATCGAGCACATCGTAGCCTTTCAAACTGGTGCTGTTGTCGGCAATACGCTGCAGATAGACATCAACACGGTTCTCGAACACGAAGCGCCAGTAGTCTTCAAAGCGCCGTTCACCGGTAAGCTCGCCGAGAGCGCGCGCCACGCCGGCCAGAATCTCGATATCGGCGCGGGTGTCGTACATTCGACGGTGCGGCGTCCGCGGGTACATCGTGATGAACGGATCCGTCACCGAAGCGGCGATGTCAGGGTGCTTGAACTCCGCCCATGAGTCGGCACCGGCAGATGGCTCTCGCCCATGAACAGGTGCCCGCCCACACGCAGGGGCCGGTCACCGTAGTTGTAGTAGTGCGCCGATTCGGTGCGTGCGTATCCGCGCGTCTGCACATCACCGGCCGGATCCAGCTGCGGCTCAAACGGGTCTTCGGTACTGTAGAGCGGCACCCCGTTGAAGGTCGCGAGCCGATAGTTCCCCGCGTAGCTCCCTATAGTCCCGCTCATGTTGCCGATGTTCCCGGTCAGACAGGCGATCAGGAACATCGCTCGATCTTTCAGATCGTTGTTGAAGAAGTGATTAGCACCCATTCCCTGCACGAGCAGGGTTTTTCCTTGGTGCGCCGCCATGTCGCGGGCCAGCTCTTCAACCAACTCGGCCGGTACCCAGGTGATCTCGGAGACATTCTGCGGCGTGAACTCCTCGAGATACTCCTGCAGGAGATCGAACACCGGGCGCACCTCCAGTTCTTGACCCTCGGTAGTGGTCACGGTGAAGCTCCCGGTCAGCGCCGGCGCAATACCGGCCTCCCGGAAGTGCTCCCCCACCTGGTCTCGGTTGACCGGGCGCACCGCACCTGCGCGTTCATCCCACATCACCGCATCGTCCCACTCACGACGCAGGTCCTCGCCGACATACTGCAGCACCTGCTCGAGCATCGGCTCCGGCTCCTCGCCTTCGCGCAGCACACGCGTCTGCGTGAGCTCCGCCGGCGTATAATCAGGGACGATCTCGGAAGCCTTGAGGAGCTTCTTGGTGTCCATCCTCACCAGTAGCGGAAGATCGGTGAAAGAGCTCACGTACTGCCGGTCCCAAAGGTTCTCACGGATCATCACGTGCGCCATTCCCAGAGCGAGTGCCGCATCGGTCCCGGGCCGGAGGATCACGACCTCGTCGGCCTTATTGGCGGTTGATTGATACTCGCATGAGACAACCACCACTTTAGTCCCCTTCATGCGCGCTTCTGCTAACCAATGGCCTTCCGGCATCTTGGTCGCGATCCAGTTCATGCCCCAGATTGTGATGAGGTCAGCGTTTTCGGCGTTGAACAGATCAAAATCGGCGGTCTGGTTGCCGGTAACCATGGGATGGCCGGGAGGCAGATCGGTATGCCAGGAGTAGCTGTCCCAGTGAGTTCCTCCGTGGGCATTCTCGCGGCCGACTCCGCGAACGTATGCGTCGAGCAGAGCAAGCATATTCGCGAACCGGAAGAACCCGAACAGCCGCGTGGGGCCGAGTAGGGGCATGCCGCCGCGCAGCTTCAAAGTACGCACGCCCACCCCATCGGTGGTGTCAATCATCGCTTCGTCATAGCCTTGCTGCCGGAGCCGTTCGGTGCCCGCATCGCCAGTGTAGGTCTCGGCAATGTTCAGCTGCGCTTCAGCCATAATCCTGAAGGCCTCGTCAAACGGCACCTGTTCCCACTCGTCCTTACCGCGCCGGAAATAGGCCTCATCCGGACGGCCGGTTTGGAGATCGCGAGGGAAGCCGTCCCGAGCCCAATCGCGGAACCCTTTGCGGATCATTGCGCCCTGCACTCTTCGGTCGTTATAGAACCTGCGCGTAAGGGCTAAGCCGTTCTGGCAAATCCGCGGCTCCCAGCGGTGCGAAGCCCGGTTGCCGTAAAGATCGGTGGCCCGGCCGTAGCGATACGAGGGCTCAATACGTGTAATAGCGCCGCGCCGAGTGTATGCGCGTAGCAAGCAGTTATGCGTGTCGTTCGGAGCACAGAGGAAAACGAACTGCCCGTCGGTGCGGTAGATGTCGCGATAGTGATCCTCCCAGTCGCGCTTCGGATAGTACGCCAGCGGATTCTCGACCACCGGCTCCAAAAACGCTAACTTCGACACCAGCGCTCCGATCCCGAGCGCCCCTGCCGTTGTGATGCTGCCTTTGAGAAACTGTCGGCGGCTGAAGGGCCTTTTGTGGAACGGAACACGATCGCCTGCGTTATCGCTCATCACCATACCCCCTGGTACTGCTGCGACGACAATCTTCGCTACCGCAATAGTACAGGGCGGCGCCGGCACCCAACATTGACCCAGATCAATTTTCGCGGCATTGACGGCACAGCAGGCTTGGAAACGCGACAGGGGAGCCCTCTCGGGATCCCCTGTCTGCAAATCGGTCAGGATCGTGTGTGAGCTCCCTTGCGTGCGTCGCTCGCAAGGCACCGGAAAGCGGCGCGAGTAGCTCAGTGACACATCTGCATCTCTTCGAGATCCTCCGCGGACGCTATTTGGTGTGTGCGCTCCAACCCGAAGCTCTCACGAATGTCGCCCCGACGGGCCTCGATTTCGTCGGCCGACCTCTGCGGCGCCGTCTGCTGCACCACCTCCGAGACCTGTTGTCGGAGCGCGGCCGTATGGACCACGCTTTCGATAGCCGGGGCGAAGCCTTGTCGCCCGTTGAAACTCTTTGCCGGGCTGGGCCGCGCCGCACCGGCGACGGGACCGCCGGCCGTGCTCTCGGCAAGTACCGGTGCCGGCGCGCCGTCCGAGACCACCTCGGCGAGCTGCTGCGCGCCGCTCGCCGGAGCACGGAGGCCGGCGACCTGGTCGGTCTCGTAGACCGTAATGGAAGCCCGCATATAAGGATGGATAGAGCAGATGTACTCATAGGTGCCGGGCTCGTCGAAAGTCACGCTTTCGGTTTCGGCGTGGTCAAGGAGCTCGGTCGCGAACCACTCATCCCCGTCGCCTTCAACCACAACCGCGTCGTGCTTACCGGTAAGCTCACCCTCGAGCATGTCGAACACGTCCTCATTGACGAACGTAACCTTGGAGCCCACCGGTACTTCCAGGCGCTTGGGGACGAAGCTGTTGCCGACCATCTCGACATAGATGGGGTTCTGTCCCGGCAGATAACGCACCGAACGGTCAAGATCCTCCGACCCGAGCCCGAACGGCGCAACGTGGCGCTTCGGGTTCTGCAGCGGCTCGGTGTTCGGCCCCTCGCTGCGCACGATCGCGTCCCGTTCGGCGCCCTCGGTTGCCTCGAGTATTCCCACGGCGCCCTTGATCGCCTGAGTTCCGAATGCGTGCGTGACCAGCGTGTACTGCCCTTCTTCCTCAGGCACCTGCCATTCAATCACGTACGAGTCTGTCGGGCCGCTGACCACCGACTGGGTTCCGCGCATCTTGTTCTCCGGCACGCCGCCGTAGTAGATGTAGTCCCAGACTCCCCCGACCGCGTGAAAGGTTGAGGTCAGGTTCGGTCCTACGTTCAGATAGTAGAAGCGGACGTAGTCGCCGGGGCGGGCCTGAATCGGGTCGCGCACATAGCGAAACGTCTCACCGTTGAACATTACGTACTGCGCCTTTCCGTCGAAGAAGTCACGCCCATCCTTATAGACTTCGTGTTGCACTATGTAGATCTTCAGATCCGGTTCACGGCCGAGATCCTGTTCCATCTGGAAAGGCTGATTCGGTTCCACGACGAACATGCCGTGCTGCCCTCCCATAGTATGAGCCATGATGCCGTGCCCGCCCGGTGCGCAGTGATACATGAACACGCCGGGATGTTCGGCTACGAACTCCAGCCTCGCGGTTTCGCCGGGCTCAACGTTCCCGAGATACTTCGAAGTCTGGCCGTTGATCGCGTGCAGCGACAGTCCGTGCGCAACCGAATCTTCATTGTGCAGGATAACTTCCACCCTGTCCCCCTGTTGCACCACTTTCTGTGGACCGGGCATCGTACCGTCGAATGTGAATCCTTCGAATGTTACCCCGTCCCCAATGTTGAGGACGTCCGAGCGTGCGACCAGCTCGAAACGCTGAACTTCGGTTGCCGCCTCAGCCCTCGTGCCGGGTAGTACCCCTGCTTGAAATCCGGCGAACACCGCGGCTGCCAATACTGCTGCAGCGGCCACTGCTGCAATAGTCTTCTTTCCAATCCGTCTCGTCATATCGATTCCTCCTACAACCCGCCGTTTCATTGTCCCGTAACGGGAGCTGTTCAATAGTTTCACGGTCAGCATACGGCTGTTTTACTAGTTGGCCATTGACCCCGATCAATTCACGGACGAATTTTTCGGTACACAACGCTGCTTGGCCGGCTTCGCTGTTTGGCTTCTTCGGCCGACGAACAAAAACTGTTCCTCCGTTGACCGAGATCAATTGCAATCCTGTGGGTTGGAGGTAGATTGAGAGCGTTATGAAACACATACGAGCAAAGCAAACGAGCAAACTTGGTTTGGGATTGGTTCTTTTCTTAGCAGTTATTGTCCTCGCGGCCTGCGGTGGGGCTGGGTCGGCCGAGGCCCCGGCAGCCGATGATGAGGCGGTTGCCACGGCGCAGGAGACCGAGGCCGGCGAGCCCGACGATACCGCTGAAGGGCCGTTCGTGGAGGACGGTGTGGTCGAGATCGGAATGTACACCGGCGGGGGAATGCACTACAACGACCCGCTGGGCATCAAAGTTGAGCCGGGAACGACGGTGCGCTTCGTCAATCGTAGCGGTTCGCACACCGCAACCGCTTATCATCCCGACAATCGCCGCGATCTGCGGATCCCTGAGGGCGCGGAGCCGTTCGACAGTGGGGTTCTCTCGGGGCGCAATGCCACCTTTGAGGTTACCCTCGAGGTGGAGGGCGTGTATGACTACGTCTGTACGCTCCACGAGCCGCAAGGGCACGTGGGGCGCATCGTGGTCGGAGACCCGGACGCCGCTCCGGCACCGCCGGCCGACGGTCTTCCAGGGCGAGCGTCCGACTACATCGTTTCGGTCGAAGAGATCATGGCAAACGGCTACGTTCCGTTCGAACGGCGCTGACCTTTTTCATACTTCACTGATCATAATTCATGAATCACGGCCGCCTGTGCGTTGCAGGCGGCCGTTTCATGTGCTACACAGATAGCATCAGACTCAGCGTTCAAGACAAGGAGCGAACATGAGTAGTCAAAAACCCGCGTCGCGGACCTCGTCACAGCGTGCCGCCGCAACTGTTATCTATATTGTAGCAATCGTGCTTCTGGCCGTTCCGGTGATCGAATGGGTCGCCAACGCCGCTCCGTTCTATGCCGATCCTTATGATCTGGCCCTTGGGCTCTTCAACCTGCCCGGACGCCTCTTCGCGCTGGTGGGCTTCACCCTGATGTTCTATCAGTTCATCCTGGGAGTCAGGATTCCCGCTCTCGAACGAGTGTTTTCGCGGGCGACCAATCTAAAGCGACACCAGACCCTCGGCAAGGTCGGGTTCATTCTGATAGTGCTCCACGGCATTGCGATTTTGAGCTATGACTGGGTGCTTGCCGGTCAGTTCCTGTTTGACCTGTATCGAGTGCTCGGGATGATAGCGCTGGCGCTTCTTATCATCGGAGTGATTCCGGCCTGGCATTTCAAGAAGCTCAAACTGCCGCGCAAGGTCTGGAGAACCCTGCACCTGTCGGCGTATATCGTGTTTCCGCTCGGTTTCTTTCATGCCCGCAATCTCGGGACCGAGCTTGCAACTTCCTGGATGGTGGAGGGTCTGTTCACCATCATGTTCGTGGTGTTCTGTTTGATCGTGCTGTTCCGGCTCTACACCCTGGTGGTCAGGAAATAAAAGAGCCCGATCAGCCCGAGCGCCCAACAGTAGTACCCGAAATAGTGGAGCTTGCTTCGCTTGAGGAGCGCAATCAACGACGCGAGGGCCAGATAACCGGTAACGAACGAGGCCGCGAATCCTGCCGCCAGGCTCGTCGTCACCACCGGCCGGCCGGCCAACACAAGCTCGAGCGATTCAAGCAGCGTAGCGCCGGCGAGGACCGGCAGCACCATCAGGAACGAGAACTCAGCCAACTCGTCACGCCTCACCCCCAGCCATAGGCCGGTAGATATGGTCGCGCCCGAACGACTGATTCCCGGCAGGATTGCCACCGCCTGCGCGACGCCGATCCATGCTCCCGATCGGAGCGTCACCGGACGACCGGGCGCGACCCCTTCCTCATTGCACCCGGGCGTTGAAACCTGCGGAGCCGAGTCCCCAGGCCTCGCCCTCCCCCCTCTCACCGCCCGCCGACCGTTCGCGAAACGGGTAGAGAACAAGGCGGTGCCGGTCACCAACAGTAGCGACGCGGTGAGCATCGGGTTTACGAAGGCATGTTCGACGTAGCGCTTCGTAGTTACTCCAACGGCGACCGCCGGGAGCATACTCACCAGAACGATCGCTGTGAAGCGCACGCTCGGATCCGCCCGGTATGCCGCGAACGAGCTTCCGCACCGCACTATCGCGCTCGCCAGGCCGTGAAACAACCCAGCAAGACGCTTCCGGAAATAGACCACAATGCTACAAAACGATCCAAAGTGTACCGCAATCTCGAAGGTCATGCCCGGCTCGAGATCGTAGCCAAGTAAGGCACGCGCGAGTGCCAAATGCCCCGAGCTGCTGACCGGGAGAAACTCAGTAATGCCCTGCAGTATGCCGAGCGCAACCGCGGTTGCCGTTGTCATATCGAGTAAATAGATATCACAATTCGGCGCAAAAACAGGGATTACGGTGAATACAAAGCCGGGCCGCCGCAACGCCAGCGACGTCAGAGACTCAAACCCAAGCTATGTATCAGACCGGGTTTGCGGTTTCGTAAAGGCTTTATCCCAGATCGGCGGCCAGGACTCCGGGCGATGGATCGCAAACCCCTGTACGTAGTCGATCCCGAACCCGCGCAGGTGTTCTACGAGCGACGGGTACTCCACCGCCATCGCCACAGTTTCAATACCGAGCGCCCCGGCGATGCGTTGAGTCGCTTCCACCAGGCCGCGATCGACCGGATCATTTGGGACCCCCCGGACGAGCGCCCGGTCGAGCTTGACCCAATCGACTGCCAGTGCCTTCAGATAGCCGAACGAAGCCCCGGTCCGCCCGAAGCCGTCGAGTGCAACTTGCGCCCCGAGCTCGTGTAGCCGTTCCACGAGCGCTTTGACGTGATCAAGCTGTGTCCCCACGCCGTGCTCCGGGATCTCGAAACAGAACCTCGATGCCGGAATTCCGTACTCGGCCAGGATCTCGCGCGCGAACTGCACGAAAGACGGGCTCCCGACCGAAGCCGAGGAAAGATTGACCGAGACCAACACCGTAGCCGAAGCGCCGCACCTTTGCAGCTCGTGCGCCACGGTCTTCAGGGTCCAACGATCAACCTGTTCCATCAACCCGTAGCGTTCGGCAGCCGGCAGGAACACCGTCGGCTGAATCAGCCTCCCGTCGTCGTCACGAACTCGTACCAGCACCTCCATTCGTGCTCCCTGCCGATCGGGTACAATCGGCTGTATACGCTGGAATACCAGCTCGAACCGGTTGGCCTCGAACAGCCGATTGATGCGTGAAAGCCAGGAGGTGTCGGTAACGGTTTGCCTGAGCTCGTCGTCAATCTCGGAATAGGTGTTAATCTGGTTTCGACCCGCCTGCTTGGAGGTATAGCAGGCGATATCCGCGGCCCGCAGGACCGAGGCGAAGTCGCCGCTGCCGCTTGTGATCTCGGTGAGCCCTACGCTCGCACCCAGCGCGAACTCCTTCTCCTGCCAGGCGAAGGTGGCGGCAGTCAGAACCTCGATCAGTTTCTCCGCGACCGCCCGCGCCTCCTCGAGATCCGTATGCTCCAGCAACGCCGCGAACTCGTCGCCGCCCACGCGTGCAAGCGTGTCGGACTTGCGCAGAGCGCCCTTGAGCAATTGACTGACGCGTCGCAGAATCTCGTCACCGGCCGAGTGTCCCCAGTTGTCGTTGATGCCCTTGAAGCGGTCAAGGTCCAGGTACAGAAGCGCGTGCCCTGCGCCGTGACGCCCGGCCTGCTGAATCGCCTGCTTGACCTGCTGCTCGAACTCGAACCGGT
>PUPD01000006.1 GCA_003552985.1 Spirochaetaceae bacterium | reverse complement strand
TTCGGCAGGTGGGCTACGAGCTGGACGAGAATATCGACTTTCGGCTGTCCATTCAGGTCGTTTCCGAGCAACGATTTGAAAACGCGCGCAAGCGGCAGTTCCAGTTTGCGACAAGTGTGCTCGTGGAAGGGATTCGGGTTTGAACGGTGTGCGGCGCAAGTGAAATCGCAGCAGAAATGAACAGGGCAAGACAGTCGTTGCAAGCCGCCGAACTCTTGTGTGAAAACGGGTTATACTTAGACAGTTTGTCTCGCAGCTATTATGCGATTCTTCATGCAGCCCGTGCAGCGCTGCTTACGCAGGACGTGCGCGTGAATTCTCATGAAGCAGTGAAACGGCTGTTTGGCATGCACTTGGTCAAACCAGGCTTACTATCGGCTGAGCTGGCCGTCTCAATTCGGAGAGAGCAAGATGATCGATTTCTTGCTGATTATGACGTGACGTTCGAACCGGGATTGGAGCAGACTGCAGAACGTGTACGGGAGGCCCGTAGTTTTCTCGAGAGCATCAGGGACTTCCTGCAGTCTGGATAACGTCGTCCACGGGCCTGCGCAGGCTGAACGGGGCTGTTGGAGCCCGTCCCAGTCGCACCATTAGGTGCGCACGTTCACCGTTCAGTCCAAGCCACGATTCGAACCGGGGGCGCAATCTGCCAACCTCGAGCGGCTGGTTAATGAATGCATGACGGATATTAAGGTCTGTGGCCTGCAGGGCGAAGCGTTCGTAGGCGCGCCCGGTTCTGATCCAGGACTGCTTGTCGTCATTTCCGATAGCAAATACCGCAACGGCGGAGGAGCTCTTGATGAGCTCGCTGTCGGTCTTTGCCTGCCCCTTTGGGGTAAGAACAAAGCCGATGATCAGAGGGGCGAGCCGGCCCGGTATCGCCGGCTTGCCGCTGGTGCGATTGGTCAGGCCGTCACGAGTTTTGATGGCGTCCGCCGGATTAAACCGGATCCACGATATCAGCTCTTTCCGGAATGCGGGGTCATTCAGCTGCGCCTTATTGCCCTCGCTAACGTAGTAAGCAACAGTATCCAACTGCCGGGCTGATGTGAGAAGAATTGCTCTGACCCCTCTATCGGTCCCGGCGGCTTCAAGCCGCCGCTGCTCCTCAGTTGTGAGCGCGCTCCCGTCGTAGCGGGTTTTGGTGCACTGGCGGTTCGGGATTGCGGCGAAAAGGCTCGTTGGCCCGGCGGAGCGCGACTTCGTGAACTCTATCCTGATCTCGTCTGTGGTGGTATCCATGGAAACTTCGGACACGTAGCCTCCGGCTTCCGCGGCCAGAACGATGTTTTCCACGGCGCAGCCCAGGCTTTTGAACAGGTGGGCGTCGTCAGGGTCGACTACCGGGCAGCGGCGTCCGAAATCAGGGCGCACCGTTATGGAGCTCTCACCGACCACAAACGTCCACGGCTGGGTGTTATGACTGGAAGCCGCCAGAACGCCATACTGCACGAGAGCTCGGGTGTTCAGGTTACCGGCAGAGCCTATTGGCGGCATTTGTCTCAGTTCCCGGGCCACCCTGTCGTATAGAGCTGCGTTTGCCATCGATCCTCCCGTGATCGGACGAAGCTCGTAGCTGCCGTACTGATGTCAAGTGGATAATAGAGAGTTCGATCCGCAGAGGCAAGGAGGTTTTCGGGCGGAGCTGCACCGAACCAGCGAAACGCAGACGCACGCGCAAGGTCGGAGGCGGAAATCCTGTCGCGGCGTAGCCGCGGCAGATTGGGAGCCGTAGACCGACCCCGCGCCGCGGCCACGATCGCCATCGGGGACGCGGGGCGGGGATGCGCCCGAGATCTGCTCCTGCTCAAGGCGAATACTTGACGGTTGTTGTTATAAATCGTTAGTTTTCTCACCTGGCAACATTTTAGCTCTTACTAAGGAGGTTTGAGATGAGAAATCACGTGGGTATTAAAAGGCTCTTGCTTGTGGGACTGGTGCTTGTTGCAGCTGTCGTGCTTACTGCCGCCGGCGGGCAGGAGGAGGCCGAAAACCTCGGCGAGCCGGATGTAGTTCTTGATCTGACGGCCGAGGGGCGCGAGTTCTACATTGCGGGTGACGGGGAGGAGAACCCTGACCTGATCGTCTCGCAGGGGGATGTCGTTCAAGTCAACCTAGAGATAACCGGCGGAAACCACGACTGGGTTGTGGACGAGTTCAATGCCGCTACCGAAGTGATCAGTCAGGGCCAAACCGACACGATTCAGTTCGTGGCCGATCAGAGCGGTGAGTTCGAGTACTACTGCAGCGTTGGGTCCCACCGCGCAGATGGGATGTACGGCACACTGATCGTGCAGTAACCCCCCCGCCTCAGTTCGCCGCGGTGAGGTTCGCCTCATCGCGGCGATTGACTCCAAATCCGCGAAGAAGAGAACGTAGCACAGATTCGTGCTCTGAGACAAAACGACCGCAAGCCGTCGCAAGTCAACGTCATTACTAAATGCTTGACAGGAATGCAGCGGAGAGCTATTATCGTTGTACCGACCGACGGTCGGTTTGTTATAACGCAGGAGACGGATATGGGAGCGGATGAGACGCGGGGTGCGATTGTTCGGGAGTCGGTGAGGCTTTTCACCGAGCGGGGCTACGAGAACACAGCGGTGCAGGCAATTATCGATTCAGTTGGGGTGTCGAAGGGTGCGTTCTACCACCATTTCGCTTCTAAAGAGGATGTCGTGGAAGAGATCACCGAGGACTACATTGCCGAAGGGCTCGAGCGCATGCATGCAGTGACCGGCGAAGAGGGGCTTTCCACGGTTGAGAAGCTGAACCGCCTCATTGAGACCACGCATGTTTATAAGGCGCAGCGGCAGGACACGCGCGAGGCTATGGAACAGGCGTTCGCCGACGACCGGAACAGCAAGCTGGAGAAGGCTATAGTCAGCCGTCTTCGGGCGGGTACTGTTCCGCTGTTTACGCGGATTCTTGAGGAGGGCATCTCGCGCGGAGAGTTGCAGATTGCCGGTGCCGAACTGCACGCCGAGATCCTGTTTCAGCTGTTGCTGGGGATGAAGGAGCTTCTGCGCGAGAAGAGGCGTGCCGGCACTGATCCCGATACGGTGAACGGAATACTCAGCGTCTATGCGGATGCTGTGTGTCGTCTCCTGACGCTTCCGGGAGGGGCGATTCGCCTGAGGAGTCGGTGATGGGGGATTCGACCATACGTTTGCTCAAGGATATCGGCAGTGACGATGGAGTGCAGGCGGGCGGGAAGGCGGTGAACCTCGGCGAGTTGATTGCCTCGGGCTTGCCGGTGCCGGCCGGTTTTGTGGTGCTCACCGGCGCGTACCGCGCGTTCCTTCGCGACTGCGGGCTTGATGCGCGCATAGAGGAGACGCTTGCCGGGGTTTCGGCGGAGGACGGCAAAACGCTCGAATGCCGGGCGGCTGATGTGCGCGGGCTGTTTGAGGCCAGGCGCGTCCCTGAGGGCCTGCGCCGGGAGATCGCCGCCGCATACGCCGAGCTTGGAGACGGCGAGGAGGCTCCGGTCGCGGTGCGGTCCTCGGCAACCGCGGAGGACCTCCCGGGTCTTTCGTTCGCCGGGCAGTACGACACCTTCTTGAACGTGGTCGGGCTCGATGAGCTCGTGAAGCGGATCGTGGAGTGCTGGGCGTCGCTTTGGAACGCGCGCGCGCTGTCGTACCGCCTGAGGCAGGGGATCGGCAATGACGACCTTGCGCACGCGGTCATCGTACAGCGCCTCGTACATGCCGAGAAGTCCGGCATTCTCTTCACCGCGAACCCGCTGAACGGCCGGCGCGACCAGCTTCTATTGAACTCCTCATGGGGGTTGGGGGAGGCGATCGTCAGCGGGGAGGTAAACCCTGATCAGTGGGTTATCTCGCGCTCCGACGGCGCGATGATAGTCGAGAGCCGGATCGGCGAGAAGCGGATCATGACGGTAATGACCGAAAGAGGGGTAGAGCACAGGCCGGTGTCTGGCGACGCACGCGCCGTCGCGAGCCTGGCGCCTGAGGAGCTGAGGCAACTGCAGGAGCTTGCTGAGAAAGCCGAGCGCCACTTCGGCCGGCCGCAGGATATTGAGTGGGCTTATGCCGAGGGCGAGTTCCATCTGGTGCAGTCGCGCCCGATCACGAGCCTCTATCCTGTTCCCGAGACCGAGCCGGGAAAGCCGGGGGTTCGCATCTACATCAACGTCAACAGCTATTCTCAGGCGATGCCGGAGCCGTTTACGACAATGGGCGAGCATCTTGTGCGCACCGCGATTCGGAATGTACGCCGGCGGCTCGGGCCAAAGCGAGTTCCGGAAAACAGTCTGTGGTATCTCAAGACAGTCGGGGGCAGGCTGTTCATCGACATCACGCCGTTCCTGCGAAGCGAGAGATTCTGGAACAAGTTCCGGAAGCCGGACCCCGCCGACAAGGACCCCGTTACCACCCGGGCGCTCCTGCAGTACCTCGAGGCCAATCGCACCGAGGTGCTCGCGCACCGCGAATCGGTGTCTTACCTTAAAGTGGTAAATCCTCGATTGCTTCGGTATCTGTGGCGTGCGTGGCGCGAGTACTCATACGGGAGGCGACGGCCGGTGGAGGCGCGTGAGCGCGCGGTCGCCTCCGGCGATGCGGCGGTGGCGCGCATACGGGAAGCTGCAGCCGGTTTGCCGGGGAAAGCCGGAGATGGGATAACTGAACAGGGGATTATCGAGAGGGTCCACTTTTTGCGGACCTACATCGATGAAGCGTTTCTAGCGGGAGCCGGTACGCTGTTCGGGGTCGCAGCGTCGTCGGGATATATTGTCAAGGCGCGCGCACTGATGGAACAGCATCTGGGAGACGCTGCCGATCTTCACTTGGTTGAGAAGGCCGTGCCGCACAGCGTGACCACCGAGATGGGGATGGAGCTCATGGCCTGTGCCGAAGACTGTGCCGGGCGTGGAGTTGAGCCGTCGACCGACGATCCCGCAATTCGCCGGTTCATCGCTAAGTACGGCCACAAGAAGGCTGTGGAGCTCGACGCGGGCACTCCAACCTGGGCCGAGAAGCCGGAGTACGTGCTCGATCTTGTGCGTGCCTACATCGAGAACGAGCTGTACCGAACGGCGGCCGGGGAGTTCGAGCGCAACCGGCGCGAGGCGGAAGCCGCGATCGAGCGTATCTATGCGCGCTTCGTGGAGGCCGGGCGGGCACGTCAGGGGCGGGCCGTTCGCCGCCTGCTGCGCGATTTCAGAGAGATGTTCGGCGTACGCGAGCAGTCGAAGTTCGTGATAACCCAGGGCCTCGAGGTGATGCGAAACGTCCTGCACGAGATCGGGGCGGAGCTCGCTTCACGCGGCAGCATCGACAAAAGCGATGACGTCTTTCATCTCACTCTTGAAGATATTGAGTCTCTCGCCGACACTGAGTTGGGTGGGGACGTTAAGTCGGGCGGGGATCTCCGGGCGATTGCGGCGGCGAACCGCGATGCGTATAGGGAAAACGCCGGCCTCCGGGCGCCGCGGCTTCTCACGAGCCTCGGCGAGAGCATTTACTCGGCTTCTTACTCGGCCTCCGAGTTGGGCGATTCCGACAACGGCGATTCCGGCAACGGGCTCACCGGTGTCGCGGTCTCGCCCGGTGTGGCCGAAGGGCGGGTGCGCGTTTTAACCTCGCATGAGGAAGGCCACACCCTGCAACCGGGCGAGATCCTCGTTACCGCCGGTACCAACCCGTCCTGGACGCCGCTTTTTCTTAGGATCAGCGGACTGATCATGGAATGTGGCGGGCCTATCTCGCACGGGTCGGTGGTTGCGCGCGAGTACGGCGTGCCCGCGGTGTCCGGCATATCGGGCGCGACGCAGACGCTGCGAACGGGACAGCGTGTCCGCCTGAACGGTGAGAGCGGGGAGGTGCAGCTACTCGACGACGGGGAAGACGAGGGGCACTTGCCTATGGGACGGTGAGGTCGGAGATTTGGTGATCGAGGGCACCGACGTAGAAGGGCGGTGACGGGCGGTTCGAGGCGTGGCAGTCTGTCGCCTGTGTAATACTCCAGGCGTGCGAGCTACTGAACGAGGACTTTTCCCGGAACCTTCATATGTTCGACGGCTTCGGGCTTAGCATTGCTGCGGTCGCCGTCAGATTCTGATCGACTCGAAGTACGGAACAGTCGTGTGCGCGCCGGTCTACTCCTCGAATAGCGGGTTGGCCTCTCAAGTGAGCATGGGGCCTGACGAAGGGCTCAAGACTAGGTGCGCCGTCCATTGCGACGGCTTGGTCAGCATTCGGAAGAGCGATCCCGGAGCCCAGGGGTCGGTTGCTCTACGCACAACAGGCCGTCGAGACGGGATATTCGCATCCGGCAATATCACTTGAATGCCTCACCTTCCGTTGTAGCAATGGCCTTGGCCACATTGTCCGGGCTCGATATCCTGCATGTCTCAAGACCTCGCGGAGTGGTCGGCACCAGGGGCCGTTCACGCAGCGATTCAGAAGCAAGACCGCGCCGGAGAAGCTCGTCAGTCACTTGCCTCTTGGTCATATTTCGTTCGGCGGCAATGCGCTCGATCTCCGGCGACAGATCGTCTTCCAAAACGATCGTAGTTCTCATATGCATAGGCATGTTTATCGATCTGTGTGTATGTCAACTATGCGCTATTCTTGGCCGGAAGCTCGATTTCGGCGGTGGTTTCTTAATCAGCGAAGAAAACGTCACCGTGGTCACCAGCGAGGAGAAGCCCGAGCCAGCACCCTCGCAGGAGCATTGAACACAGCGCCACATTCCTCGACCGCAGGGTGACCAGCTTTCCCTCATACCGGTGCGTCTGTATTCCGACAACCATAGCGGCAAGCCAGCGGCCTATCGGCCTGCTTTCCCAATTCATACAGATCCGTTGCTGCCGGCTCAGCCGGCACCGGCTTGTGGGTAATGCACAGGGTGTGACCAAAACTGCAAGAAACAGTAACTGTAGCGCACGCGGCCCGCAGGCGAGGCCCGGAATGTCTCTACGGCCCCGGTGCCCATGAGAGTCATGCTCTGTGTTGCCGTTGTGGCTGTCTTCACGATGTGCAGCAAACCGTTCGACAGCTCCGCATCGGGAAACGGCTTAGGCGTGGGCTAAACCTATGCACGGATCTCGCTTACATTCGTTGCCAACCGTCTTTTTCCATTGACAACACTGTAAAACCCGGGATAGCCTTTTGCGAAGCCGTTTTTCGCTGGTTTTCGCCAGACGTCCGCAACCAAGCCATAGAAGGAGCGCAGCATGAAGTTCAAAGTGCCACACGTGTACGCGTTGCTGTTCATTGTGATCATTGGAGCAGCGATCCTGACGTACATCATTCCCGCGGGAGAGTACGATCGGTTCGTCGATGAAGAGACCGGTCGGACTCTGGTGGATCCTGAGTCGTTCCGCTTCGTGGACCCCGAGCCGGTTGGGTTCCTCGATATCTTCGAGGCGGTACAGCTCG
>PUPD01000253.1 GCA_003552985.1 Spirochaetaceae bacterium | reverse complement strand
ATTAGGGCTCGTGACACGCATACTCTCCTGGAACGTCAACGGAATTCGCGCGCTTGAGAAAAAGGGCCTCGTTGAATGGATGCAGCAGGAGAGGCCGGATATCCTCTGCCTGCAGGAAACGAAGGCCCAACCGGAACAACTGAGCGAAGCCCTCCGCGCGCCGGCGGGTTACCACGCCTATTTCGCTTCCGCCGAACGCAAAGGGTACAGCGGGTTGGTCGTATACTCGCGGATCAAGCCGCGAAGCGTGGAGCAGATGGGGATTTCCGCCTTTGACCGGGAGGGCCGGCTGCTGGCGCTCGAGTTTCCCGAATTCTACTTCCTGGGAGCATACTTCCCGAACAGCCAAGACGGCGGACGCAGGCTCGACTATAAGCTCGAGTTTTGCGACGCGGTGCTCCGACTGCTTGACGATCTTGTGCGCTCCGGGTTCGATCTTGTTCTCAGCGGCGATTACAACATTGCCCATCGACCGATTGACCTCTCCCGCCCTGAGGAAAACGAGGATAGCGCCGGCTATTTGCCGGAGGAACGCGCCTGGATGGAGAAACTCACGACATCGGGATACGTGGATACCTTTCGCGCCTTTACACCGGACCCCGACAACTACACCTGGTGGTCGTATCGGGGAGGGGCTCGCCGTCGAAACGTAGGCTGGCGGATAGATTACCACTGCGTCAACCACAGGCTCATGGACTGGGTGAGCAGTTCAACCATACGGCCGGAGGTAGGCGGCTCAGATCACTGCCCGGTTGAGTTAGTGATAACCGTACCAGCCGCGGAGCCGAATCGAACGGAGCTAAGCTGAAGGCTATGTCTGAGATCGTTCCCATCTTTCCCCTGAACATCGTCCTGTTACCGCGCATGCCGTTACCCCTGCACATCTTCGAGGAGCGCTACAAGAAACTGATAGCAGACTGCGAAAGCAACGGTAAACAGTTTGGCGTTGTCCCGATGATGGGCACTCGGATGTGTAACTCCGGGTGTCTCGCTGAAATCGAGCGGATCATCCAGCGCTATGAGGACGGCCGCTCCGACATTCTGACATTCGGCACGCAGCGCTTCACCATTCAACACATCCATCACGCCCGCGAATACCTGGAAGCAGAGATAGAACACTACACCGACACGCCGCCGGCGGCGGAAGAGGATGTGGAGTCACTGGTCACGCGCGGACGTGAGGTTCTGCTGCAGTTCGCGGAGACACTGGGACAGACCATCAACCAGAAGGCACTAACTCGGATCGGCGCCGAAGACCTGTCGTTCCTGCTCGGCAGCACAGAGGTATTCAACCACCGGGACAAACACGCGTTCCTCCAGATGCGGTCGTCGACGCAACGACTGCGAAATGTGCTGCCGGTCCTGGAAGAAAGTATTCGCACCCGCCATTCGCGCCGGAATCTCAAGAAGATGCTCGGCGACTCAGTCGACCTCGACAACCTCTTCAACTAGCGTTCGGCAACCCCCGCCGACCGTCATAAAGACCCGAACACGAAGGCTCGGAGCATGAAGACTTGGGCACGTGGTATGAGCTTGCCGAGCTTTCGTCTAATCTTCGGGTTCGAATGCTAACGAGGCTGAGTTTATGCAATAGCGTAAACCAGAAGGCTCCGGACCATCCGGGAAGACATGTCCCAGATGTGCGTCGCAGCGCGCGCACAGGACCTCGGTACGTACCATGCCATGACTCTGATCAACACGTTCCTGAACTACCCCACCGTCCACCGGCTGATAATAGCTCGGCCACCCGGTCCCGGAATCATACTTGTGTTCCGAACGGAACAGCGCTTGGCCGCAACAGGCGCAGTTGTAAGCCCCCGGAGCGTCGTGATGATAGTACTTCCCACTGAACGGCGGCTCCGTCCCCCCAAGACGAGCTACGCGGAACACCTCCTCAGGGAGCTGCTTCCGCCACTCCTGTTCCGTACGTTCTAGCTTTTGCTCCCCACTCACGCAAAACCTCCTTCGTCCGACGTAGAACAACACCCGCCGTGGAACAACCCACCATTCAAAACCCACCATTCGAGCGGCGTTCCGGGCTCACCACAGGCAGATTCGGCGCACGTTGCGACAGGCTCCGCACCGCCGTCTGAACCTCAAGCTAACCATATTCACGGCCGAAATGACAACCGGGCATCTCTCCGCCCTGACGTTGGGCACAGTCTTAGGTATAATAGTGTATTATCCGTTCTAACCAGGAGTCTATTACACGAGGAAATGTCGATGAGCCGTTACAAGCACACTATTCAAGAATTAGAGCACGCAAACGTTGAAGACCGCTCCAAGATTGCCGAGCGCCGAATTGCCGCGGGGCGCGTCTTGTATGAACAGTCTCACGGAGCGGTAATGGTCGAGGATACCGCTGAAACCCGATCTGAGCTTGAAGCGCTGAACGAAAGAATCGAGAACGCTGAACAGAAGATCGCGCGAATCGATCAGATCACCGCCCGCAATGAGGGAATCAAGGAAGAGGTCTCCCGCGCCCGGCGAGAAATCTCCCGTCTGGAAAACGAGGTCGTTCCGGTGTTCGAACAGATCGGCGAACGAGCATTCGAGTTGTATCGCAACAACGATTATCTCGAGAACGAATATACCGATCAGTTTCGAGACCTGGTTCAACGGCAGAGTGAGATCGACGAGATCGACCATGAGCTCGAGGAGCTTGAGCGCGGAAGCAACGAATTGCCGTTCATTAAGCGCCTTGTTTCCGGCGGTCGCTCAACGCTACTCCGCAGCCGGCGCAACAGCAAGCTCGAAGGTTTCCCAAAACTCTATCGCAAGGCCGGGGCGGCGCTCTGCGAAACTGATTTTCTGTCGACGATGAACGACCCCAAACTCAACGAGATCGCTCAACCGTACCTGGCCGCCCGCAGCCGCATACAACAGCTGGAAGATCAAATCAATGAGCTCGACAACGAGCGCGAACGGTTACGAGCCGAGCTCCACGAGATGGATGCCGAGCGCAGGCCTACACGAGCCACTCGCGAGCTCCGCGAGCGGGTCTCCGAGCTCAATGCGCGGCGCAACGAATGCCTTGGGACATTGACTGATTTCGTCATGCAGTCGAGTTACAATCGGGCAGCGCTGCCGGACGAAACTCGGGAAGTGCTTGAGGAGATTGATCGACTCGAAGCTGAACAGCAGAAGCGCCAGGAACACATTAACCGTCTTGAAGCGGCCATCGAGGCCGATCAGGTCGACTCGGAGATCGCTCAGCTCCAGCAACGGCTCTCGACGCTGCGTGAGCGCCTGAGCGAAGTGCAGAAAGAGCTGGAGTCCACCGAGAGCTCGATCGACGAAGCCAAACAACGCAAAGAGCACCTGCTGGCGTTGCGAGGCCCGGAGGAGGATCTGTAGTCGTCCCATGTCCACCCAGTCATCGGAGCTGTTCGACACGCCGGCCGAAAGCGAACCGCTGGCGGCGCGCATGCGGCCTCGAGCGCTCGATGAGCTGATCGGTCAGGAACACATCCTGGGGCCCGGGCGCCTCCTGCGCCGCGCTATCGCCGCCGATCAGCTCTCATCGCTCATCTTCTCCGGCCCGCCGGGAAGCGGCAAGACTACGATTGCACGCATCATAGCGAACACGACTCGGTCGCGCTTCGCCGCGCTGAACGCGGTGCTGACAGGCGTGACCGAGCTCCGTAAGGAGATACAGATCGCCGACGATGAGCGTCGTCTTTACGGGCGCCGGACGATCCTGTTCATCGACGAGGTCCACCGTTGGAACAAGGCACAGCAGGATGCCTTACTGCCCTGGGTCGAAAACGGCACCGTAGTGCTGATCGGAGCTACTACCGAGAACCCGTTTTTCGAAGTGAACGCTGCCCTGGTCTCCCGAAGCCGCGTTTTTCAACTGACCCGACTGAGCGATGGGGAGCTGCGGCGCGTATGTCGGCAGGCGCTCGGCGACAGCGAACGCGGTTACGGCGCCTACGATGTGAGAATTGACCCTGAAGCCTTAGAGCATATTGTGCACGTTGCCGACGGTGATGCGCGTTCGCTGCTGAACGCGCTCGAGTTGGCGGTCGAAACCACTCCGGAGCGTTTTCCACCTCCCCCAGGCGAGCCGATCCACGTCACCCTCGAGATCGCTGAAGAAAGCATCCAACGCAAGGCGCTTCTGTATGACCGTGACGGCGACTACCACTACGACACGATCAGCGCTTTCATCAAGTCACTGCGCGGATCTGACCCCGATGCGGCGTTGTACTGGCTTGCGCGCATGGTGCAGGCCGGGGAAGATCCAAAGTTTCTCTTCCGCCGCATGCTGATCAGCGCGAGCGAGGATGTCGGCCTGGCCGATCCCCAGGCGCTGCCGCATACCGTGGCTGCGGCCGAGGCGTTCGAACGGGTCGGGATGCCGGAAGGTGCCTTTCACCTCACGCAGGCGGCACTCTACCTGGCCACAACCGAGAAATCCAATGCCACCTTAGGTTACTTCGACGCGGTTCAGGCAGTCGAGAGTGAGCGCTCGCACGAAGTTCCGCGTCATCTTCGTGATGCCCATCGAGACGGCGCTGGGTTCGGCCACGGCCAGGGCTATCTGTATCCGCACGCGTATCGTGAGCACTGGGTCGCTCAGAATTACCTGCCCGCCGGGCTGCAAGGGCGCGTATTCTACCGGCCGAGTGAGCGCGGCTACGAGGGCAGGCTTCGTACAGTGATTGACCGGCGCCGTGAGGCGCAGTTGGCGGCCACCTTCGCTGCGGATCCG
The DNA here is from genome assembly GCA_003552985.1 of Spirochaetaceae bacterium. Classification (GTDB taxonomy): domain Bacteria; phylum Spirochaetota; class Spirochaetia; order DSM-27196; family SLAA01; genus B1Sed10-166. The sequence goes on along the minus strand of PUPD01000253.1, from coordinate 2,722 downwards.
GACGAACTGCTTACTTACTCGCCGGTCTCCCAAGAGCGTGAGCACTGGATGAGGCGCGCCGCAGGCGAAGCCTCACGACGTGTCTCGGAGCGCCGAGCTGCGCTTTTCGATTCGATCTCGATTGCGAGGCATCTTCGAGTCCTGGTGCTGGGCGAGACGCCTTCGGCCATCGTATGGGAAGCCTCCCGGGCTGCTCCGGAGGGGCTTGTCTGCGCAGTAATCGACGACTCCCGGGAATACCAGACCGCCCGGGGCTACAGCGAACAGCTTGCCGAGCTGGAGCGACCGCAGCTGGTACATACGGCCGCCGAAGCGCTCGCCGCGGTACCCTCGGGCTTTGAGCTCAGCCTGGGCCTCAACGTCCTGCTGCGCGAACCCGACAAGGCAGCAGCGCGCGACCGTGCAGCATCAACCCTGATTGACGGCGGGCGGCTTGCGCTCATTGAGGACTTGCCGGCGTACTCCACACGCCTCTCAACCGCCCTGGCCCGCCGTGGTCTCGAAGCCGAGCTCGTTGACCGTCTGAGCTCGGCCGAGGAAGAGCTCTATGCCAATGCGACCGACCCGCGCATGGCCAATCGCCCGGAAGCGCTGGAACAGCTCTTTTGTACCGCGCAGACCAGTCTCCTTGAAGCACGCGTCATTGAGTTCGTGAGTGAGCGCCTGCTCACCCGTGCGCTACTCGAACGCTGGCTCCCCGGCGAACAGGAATCGCCCGACGCAACGGCGCGGGCAGGATATGCCGCTACCGCCGTTCGGCACCTGAATCCGGAACAGTATCGCGCCGTCCGCGCGTTCGCGCATCACCATCTGGCCGACGCCACGATCGAATGGTCTACCTCGGCAATGCTGATTCATGCCCAACTCCACCGCGGGACGGGTTAACGACCGGCTCAAAGCCGGTCGACCTCGGCTCAGTACTCTTGCCTCGACAACGCCTGAAGCGCTATTGTTAAGCAATGGAGTCAGGCTATACCAAATCGAGTGATTCACACCCCGTGCTGACCGACCGGCTCGCTCGGCCCCTCCGTGATTTACGCATCTCGGTGATCGACCAGTGCAATTTCCGCTGCCGATACTGCATGCCCCGGGATCTGTTCTCGGAAGGGCATCCGTTTCTCGCTCCCCGGCAGTTGCTCACCTTTCCTGAGATCGAGGCCGTGGTTCGCGCCGGCGTCGGCCTCGGGATCCGGAAGGTCAAGATCACCGGAGGCGAACCGCTGTTGCGCCCCGGCCTCGATCAGCTCATCAGGCGGTTGACTCAAATACCGGATCTGGAAGACGTGGGTTTGATCACCAACGGCTCGCAGCTCACCGTCGCCGCCGAGCGGCTGAAGGCTGCCGGCCTTAAGCGGATCTCGGTTAGCCTTGACAGCCTCGAACCACAGACCTTCTCCTGGATCACCGACCGCGCCGGCGACCCGGCCAGGATACTCAACGGCATAGACGCCGCTCGACGCGCAGGGTTGGCTCCGGTAAAGGTTAACATGGTGGTGCAGCGCGGAATCAACTCCGCCGAAGCCGTAAAGATGGCGGCGCAGTTCCGAGGCACCGGCGTCATCGTGCGATTCATCGAATACATGGATGTCGGCAGCCGCCACCACTACCAATCGGGATTGCTCGTTCCTTCACGCGAGATACGTGACGCCGTACACGCCCGGTGGCCGATTGAGCCGGCGGGGTCGAACTACTTCGGTGAAGTTGCCGACCGCTATCGGTATCTCGATGGCGCCGGTGAAATCGGCTTCATTTCAAGCATGACCCAACCCTTCTGCGGCAGCTGTACCAGACTCAGACTTGCGGCCGACGGGAAACTGTACAACTGCCTGTTCGCGTCCGAGGGGCTTGACCTGCGCTCAATACTGCGAGCGGATGCTGCGAAACGCAGTCAGACCGAAGCGTTGCAGCTGGCATCCCCGGAAGTATGCCGTCGTCTAGAGGAAGCGCTTTCCGGTTTCTGGAGGGCACGTGACGACCGTTATTCGGAGCGCAGACAGGAGCAGAACAGCGACACCGAACCGCAACGCCGAAAGGTTGAGATGTACCAGATGGGGGGCTGAGATTAGTCTAGGCTGAGGCTTGGCGCCTGGTGTTCGCCGCCGGAGCAGACGGCGCGCTCGCCGCTTCGCTGCTCGCTGCGCCGCAGTGTAGCGTTCCTCGAGTGCCTTGACAAAAACTGTGAAATCGGGCAGGCTAAGCCTTCCGAAAACATGGTGGATGTAGTTCAGCGGTAGAGCACCAGATTGTGGATCTGGTAGTCGCGGGTTCAAATCCCGTCATCCACCCGACGGATACGGTCGCCGCAATTGCGGCGGCGCATGCGCGCCCGTAGCTCAGCTGGATAGAGCGTCGGACTTCGAATCCGCAGGTCGCAGGTTCGAATCCTGCCGGGCGTAAGACATAACAGGTGGTATCGACAGGTACAGCCGGAGTTGCAAAAAGGTTGGTACCACTGTGAGAGCGCAAGCGGGTGCCGAACGCCGGGGTGCCTCTCTCGAGCTGCTACGGGCCGTTAGCTCAGCTGGTAGAGCAGCGGACTCTTAATCCGCGGGTCGCAGGTTCGATCCCTGCACGGCTCAACAAAACTACTTGACCGAACTAAAACGGTTCGGTAGTATAGGCGAGAGTGGTGAAATTGGTAGACACGCTAGATTTAGGATCTAGTGCCGTAACGGCGTAAGGGTTCGAGTCCCTTCTCTCGCAGGCCTACATCCGGAAGCGT
>PUPD01000194.1 GCA_003552985.1 Spirochaetaceae bacterium | reverse complement strand
TCGAGATCGGCGGCCAGGACGCCAAGTACACCTACATCACCAACGGGGTCCCGGCCGACTACGCGATGAATGAAGCGTGCTCGGCAGGTACCGGATCGTTCCTGGAAGAGGCCGCCCGTGAAGAGCTTGGGCTGCAGACAACCGAGATAGCGCCGGCGGCACTGCGCGGGCAAAGGCCACCGAACTTCAACGACCAGTGCACCGCCTTCATCAGCAGCGACATAAAGACCGCGATTCACGAGGGCATACAGGAGAACGACATCGCCGCCGGCCTGGTCTACTCGGTTTGCATGAACTACCTCAACCGTGTACGCGGAAACCGTCCGGTCGGTAGCCGCATATTCATGCAGGGCGGCGTCTGTTACAATCGCGCCGTCCCGATCGCGATGGCGGCGTTGGCTGATAGACCGATTGCGGTAGCACCGGAACCGGGACTGATGGGTGCATTCGGAGTGGCTCTCGCGGTCAAGGAACAGATCGAACAAGGGCTGTTAGAGCCATCCTCTTACTGTCTGGATGAGCTCGCGCGACGCGAAGGGAAACAGCGCCGCCCTTTCATCTGCCGCGGTGCCTACGGGCAGTGCGACCGGCGCTGCAGTATCGCGGTTCTCGAGATCAACGGACGCCGCTATCCGTTCGGCGGCGTCTGCAGTCGTTATGACCGTAGGTACCGAAACCGAGGCGGAAAGCGCAAAGACCTCGACTTAGTGGCAGAGCGGCAGCGATTGCTGTTGGAGCGTTACCACGCGGCAGCGGGAGACGAAGTCAGTTACCGCGGGCGCGTTGGAATCAACCGCTCACTCTATACCTATGAATTGCTCCCGCTGTACTCACGCTTCTTTGCAGCGCTCGGATTCGAGACCGTGCTGCCGGAGCAGGTCAGCGAGGAAGGTAGCGAACGACGGGCAGCGGACTTCTGTTATCCGGTTGAGCGCAGCCATGGATACACCCCGGAGCTGCTCGCCGCTGAAACGGACTACGTCTTTCTGCCGCAGGTGCGTGGGCTCTATACCGGTACCGGGCTCGAGCACAGCATAACCTGCCCGCTGGCCCAGGGCGAACCGTATTATCTCCGGGCTACCTGGCCGGAGTTACAAGCCGAGCATGTGCTGACACCGGTGCTCGACTTCCGCACCGGATTCCGCGCTGCTGAGCAACAGTTTATCGTGGTCGGGCGGAAGCTCGGCGTGCGGCGGGCTACCGCGCGCCGCGCCTACCGTCAAGCTGCAGCGTTTCAGTGCGCGTTCCAACGGGAGATGCGGAAGCACGGCCGGAATACGCTTAAGGAGCTCGAACGCTCCCCGGAGCGGCGTGCGATCGTCCTCTTCGGGCGACCGTACAACGCCATGGCCTCCGAGGCCAACATGGGAGTTCCGGCGAAGCTCGCCTCACGAGGTGAAACGGTTATACCTCTAGAGATGCTGCCGCTCGAACAGGAGCAACCGCCCCCAAAGATGTACTGGTCGGTCGGCCAACGCATCATGCAGGCAGCCGAGCTGGTAAGTAAACACCCGCAGCTGTTCTCCGTCTATGTGACGAACTTCAGCTGCGGACCCGATTCATTTCTGGTGGGGTACGTCCGAAGGACGATGGGAAGCAAGCCTGCTCTTACGCTGGAGCTCGACGGGCATACCGCTGACGCAGGCATCGACACCCGCGTTGAAGCGTTCCTCGACGTGGTGGACAGTTATCGACAGTTGCAGAGGCGCCCATCGGGCAAACAGCCCCCAGCCGCGCCCGGCTACCCTGAAAACGACCGTGATCGGGACGAAGGTGCGGGCCTGCAGACGGACCTCGGCGACGACCGGGGCGGTTGGTCCAACCGGCGCGACGGATTCCGCCCGGCAGAGGTACGGCACGAGAAGGAAGGGCTGCGCGCGATCGATTCGAAAGGCAACCCTCACCGCCTCGACGACGAGCGCGTGTGCGTCCTGCTGCCCTCGATGAACGATGCAGCAACCAGATCGGTAGCCGCAGCGCTCCGATACTGCGGCATTCGGGCCGTACCATGCCCACCTCCGGGTGAGCACGAGCTCAAGCTCGGCCGGGGAAACTCAAGCTGCAAGGAATGCCTTCCGATGCAGCTCACGCTCGGCAGCCTCCTGAATTACCTGGAACAGCGTGAAGAACGCGGCGGCGGCCGTGAGGAGCTGCTCCTGTATTTCATGCCCGAGTCCAGTGGTCCCTGCCGGCTCGGGCAGTACAGCGTTTTCATGGAGCATCTGATCCGGGATCGGCGAATTCCCGACGTGGCGCTCCTCTCGCTGAGCTCCGAGACGGACTACGGTGGCCTCGGGCCCCGCTTTACGACCCGCGCATGGCAGGGCCTGGTGATCGGCGAGCTGCTTGAGGATATTCGCAGCGCTATTCTCGCGTTGGCGCGCGAACCGGGGGCGGCACTGCAGCTGTTCGAACAGGCGCGGAGTAGAGTTTTCCAGGCCCAAGCCGAACTCAGCTGGCCTCAGGTGCAGCGGGTTCTTGCCGAAGAGGCCGAAAAACTGCGCGAGATTCGCTTGTATGCGCCGCTACCGGAGGCTCCCAAAGTGTTCCTGACCGGCGAGATCTACGTCCGCAACGATTCCTTCTCGCGGCGGTTTCTCGTCGAGCGCCTGGCAGAACGTGGAATCGTAACTCATGTCGCACCGATCAGCGAATGGCTGTACTATTCCGCCGAACGGTTGCGCCGCGGCCTGACGGTCCCGCCCCCGGGGATCGCCGCCAAGGTGGTGAGCACCGTGAAGACGACCGTTCAACGCAGCTTTGAGAAGCGCGTCAAACAGATCCTCTCTCGCACCGGGCTGTGTGAGCCGCACCTGATCGATCTGCGCGAGATGATTACCGCCGCTGAAGGCGTTGTCTCTGATGAGCTCAGCGGAGAGACGATTCTCACGATTGGGGCCTCCTTCGCTGAGATCCTGAATCGGGCAAGCGGGGTTATCGCGATCGGCCCGTTCGGCTGCATGCCGCACCGGCTCAGCGAGTCGATCATCACCCAGACCCTCAGCACCGAGAAACGCAAGCAGGTCACCGAAAATACGCTGGAGGCCGAGATGATCGAGCGCTTTCCGGCGTTGCCGTTTCTCGCGATTCAGTCCGACGGCAATCCACACCCACAGGTGATCGAGGCGCGGCTCGAAGCCTTCATCATGCGCGTAGAACGGCTACACGGCTTCGTGTTGAGCCGCCTCCGCGAATTGCCGGCCGGCGCTGCCGGCCGCGGTACCTCGCAACCTCCCGATCGCGGCAGTCCTCACCCGGGAGCGCGGAGCGTGTTCAGTTGACATCGACCGAGGGGTATCGTAGAGTACCTGAACCGATGACGCAAAAGTACCGGATTATACTCAGCATACTAATTTCGGTTGGCGGATTGTTTGCGTTCCAACTGGGGTTCTTCTCGGTAGTCATTCGCCATTTCGGCATTAATCCGGCCGAGGTAGAGCGATTCTACACCAGCACCGTTATACTGCATATCGCTCTCGCGGTATTCCTGCTGGCGATGCGTAGCCAGTTCTATATCGTGCCCTCAACTCACAAGCTTGTACATGTAAATCTCGCCAATCTGCTCACGATGTACCGATTGAGCTCAACACCCACCATCCTGTATCTGCTGATTCTGGCTCAGGATTACCCCCTGGTCGGCCTAATGCTGATTTTCACCAGCGTGGCGTTCCTGACCGACCTGCTCGATGGGCTGATCTCGCGAAAAACCGGGCAGGTCACCCGAATCGGCCAGTACCTCGACAGCATGAGTGACTACGCGATCCTGACCGTCGTTTCGATCGCATTTATGCACTACGGGCTGATTTCGGAATGGTTCCTGGGGCTGATCCTGGCGCGCCTCTTCCTCTACGCGCTCGGGCTCGTCGCGCTGCTGGCGTATCAGGGCTATCTAAAGCCTGAGTCCTCCTGGCTGGGAAAAATCGCAATCTTCTCGACGATGACGCTCTACGCGCTCGCGATCCTGCAGCTGTTTCAACGCATTCGGCACGTTCTCCAGGTAGTAACGACGGCACTCGAATACACCGTCGCAGGCGTTTTGCTTATATCACTGCTTGAGAAGTTCTATATCCTGAGACAGGAGTTCCAGGCTGCGCGTCGCCGCCGGGCGGTAAGTAAGGCCCGTTGACGGCGTAGGAGGCCTCAGTCACGGCGAATCAGCTCGATCTCACCGTCGGCGCTGTCCAGCACCACTGCGTAGCGCTCCAGCGCGCGCATGCGTTGCGGGGCGCCCACAGAATCCGACTTCGAAACTCCCGGTAGCCGGTCGGCTCCGGCCCGCAGCAGCCGTACCCCGACTCCATGCCAGCCCACCGGGTCATCCACTCGAAAGCTGTCGCTTAGCGCCAGCTGCTCATCGTCGGTCTCTTCGTCGCCGGCGAACGCCTCAAGTCCGCGAATCCGGTACCCAACCTCCCGTCCGAACACGAACCACCCCGGGTGCAGCTCTACGGTCGTGATTACTGGAGCGACAGCATTCCCGTTCAGAGTCACGATCGCGGTTGCGACCTCCGGATCCTCGGGAGCGAGCAGCTCCACCCGCACCGTATCTTGGTGCACGCTTAACGCGCGCAACTCCGCGACCGTGGTTCGGCCGAACACCGGCTCGTACGGCGCGAGCAACCCAAGCCCGATCACGATCGCGATCAACACCAGAAAAACCACCGGAATACCAAACGCCCGGGGAAACCGCTCGGTAAGGAACCCGGCGGCGCCGGCGGCGATGAAGAACCGTGGCAGCTGCGGATCCAGAATCCGCTCCGCACCGGGTAGAAAGACGGCCGCCGGTATACACGCGACCGCCGCGGCAAGGTAGAACATCACTCGCGTAAGCTGCGAGGCGCGCAGCGCTCGTCGCCGGGCACGGTCCTCCCCGCGGTTGACTCGGAAGCGTGGGATAACCACCCGCGTCAGACCCCCGGACGCGATCCCGGTGAGCAGGCCGCACACTACAATCCAGCTATACGGCGTAGCGACCACGAACGAGATATAGCTCATAAGCGTCTACGCTGTTAAGTATATGTCTCTAAACTTGGCTCGCAAGTAGCGCATATACGCGTCGGCGGTAAGAGGTGCACCGGTTACGCTGTTTACCAGCTCATCCGCCGGTTTCGCAGCTCCATGGCGATGCAATCGTTCCTGCAGCCACCCAAGTACCGGCTCGAACTCCCCGCGTTCGAGGTAGCTTTCCAGGGCACCGTGCTCGCGCTCGAAGGTTTCCGTGAACTGCGCGGCATAGAGGTTTCCGAGGGCGTAGGTCGGGAAGTATCCGAAGCCGCCCATAGCCCAATGGACGTCCTGCAGAACGCCGTCGGCATCGCGCTCCGGCACAATCCCCAGCAACCGGCAGGACTCTTCATGCCACGCATCCGGCAAGTCCTTCACGGTAAGACTGTTCTCCACCAATGCGAGCTCAAGCCGGAATCGCATGATGATGTGCAGGCAGTAGGTGACCTCGTCGGCCTCCACCCGAATCAACGAGGGCTTCACCTCATTGACACCGCAATAGAACCGTTCCTCATCGACTCCCTCGAGCGTTTTCGGAAACAGCTCCCGCACCCGCGGGTAGTAACGGCGCCAGAACCCGCGGCTGCGGCCCACCAGATTCTCCCAGAAGCGGGACTGCGACTCGTGAATCCCCAGCGAGGCACCGTCCGCGAGCGTGCTGCCGCGAATCTGCTCTTCGAACCCGAGCTCATAGAGGCCATGCCCCGCTTCGTGAAGGATCGAGAAGAACCCGGTATTGAAGAAATTGCGATCGTATCGCGCGGTGATCCGCACGTCGTCACGCCCGAGCCCTATCGTGAACGGATGCGCGGAACAATCGAGCCGCCCGCGGTCCGCAGGCCACCCAATATCTTCGAGCACGCGCGTGGCGAACTCAGCTTGGCGAGACTCCGGATACTCACCGTACAGGAACGCGCTGTCCACCTGAGGGGCCTGCGCGATCTCGGCTGCCAACGGGACCAGCTCGCGCTCCAGCTCTTCGAAGACGCGGCGCACCTCGGCGGTTCGCGTGTACGGCTCGTACTGATCGAGGAGCGCGTCGTAGCGGTGCTCGGAATACCCGAGACACTCTGCACGCTCAATGGAAAGCGCAAGCAAGCCCTCGAGGCTCGGCGTGAAGGCTTCGAAATCGTCATGTTCGCGCGCCGCCTTCCAGGCCACCTGTCCTGCGCTCGCTGCACGAGCCAGGCGACCCACGAGCTCTCGCGGGACGCGACGCGCAAGAGCGTGCTCACGGTAGAGGTGGCGAACCAATGCCTGTTCGAGTCCCGACAGCGTCTCGGCTCCGGATGGCGAATCCGGGCCTGCGCCTGCCCGCGCGAGCAGGTCGCCCAGCTCATCGGAGGCAACGCGGTCATGCACCAGCGTCTCGAAGAGCCCCAGCTGCTCCGCGCGCTCTTCGGCTGCGGCGCTCGGCATATAGGTTTCCTGGTCCCACTGTAACAAAGCGGTGCCGTGTTTCAGCAACGCGAGCTCGCGGTCGTACGCCCGAATCTTATCCATCACCCCGTCGGGCTCGGTGCTTGCCATAGCGCCTGCCATGAACGCCTCTCAGGTCAGCGCCTTGGCGGCGATCCGCTCCCGAACACGGGTGACGAAATCCTCCACCGATTGCGCCGGTTCTTTCTCGCCGGTACGTAACCGTGGTGAAACCTGGTGGTTGGTTTGCTCGTTTTCCCCTACGATCAGCATGTAGGGTATCTTGCGGTGCTGCGCTGAACGGATCTTGGCGTTCATGCGTGCATCGGACACCTCGGCACCCGCACGAATGCCTGCGGCAGTGAGGTCGCGCTTCACCTGCTCGGCATAATCGTTAAACGCCGGGGCCACCGGAATCACAACGGCCTGCACCGGAGCAAGCCACACCGGAAAAGCGCCTCCGTAGTGCTCGATAAGCACACCGAAGAAGCGCTCCATTGATCCTAGCAGCGCACGATGGACCATGTACGGACGCTTCTCCTTGCCGTCACGGTCGACAAACGTCATCTGAAACCGCTCCGGCAAGTTGAAATCGAACTGAATGGTGGTCATCTGCCACTCACGCCCGAGGGCGTCCTTGATCTTGAGATCGATCTTAGGACCGTAGAACGCGCCGCCACCCTCCTCGACCTCGTAGGCGAGACCTTCCTGATCGATCGCTTTGGTGAGCGAAGTGATCGCCTTTTCCCAATCGGCATCCTCACCGACGCTCTTTTCGGGCTGGGTAGCGAGATAGGCCTTGATGTCGGAGAAACCGAAATCGGACCATACCTTGAGACTGAACCGCAGGACCTCGCGAATCTCGTCCTCGATCTGGTCCGGGGTACAGAAGATATGCGCGTCATCCTGGGTAAAACCACGCACGCGAAGAAGCCCGTGGAGCACGCCGGAGCGTTCATAGCGGTACACCGTGCCGAGCTCGCCCCAACGCAGGGGCAGGTCGCGATACGATCTGGTCTGCGTCTGATAGATCATGATATGGAACGGGCAGT
>PUPD01000197.1 GCA_003552985.1 Spirochaetaceae bacterium | reverse complement strand
TTGAGACCCTGATGGAAGGGAGAGTAAAGGAGGTACCGAAGCTCGAGCGGCATCTCGAGCGGGCTCGCCGGGTTACCGGCCAGCGAGCGTTGCGGTTTCCCGCTGCCGGCGAGGATTCGGCCACGATGGCCGCTGCAGCAGCCTACCGGCTGCTGCGCAACCGAAGCGAGGACGAGCTCAAAGGGGCAAGATTCCTCGCCACCGGTACCGAGTCAGGGGTAGACCACTCCAAACCCATCTCGGCTTACGTGCAGGGGATGCTGCGACAGGCTGGGGTCGCGATCCCATCAAGCCTTTCGAGCTTCCAGATGCAGCACGCTTGTGCTGCCGGAACGCTTGCACTGTCGAGCGTGGGCTCACTGCTGATGAACACCGCTCAGTCCGGCGAGTCCGGGGTTGTGCTTTGCACGGATATCGCCCGATACAAGACCCACACAACCGCCGAGGTCACCCAAGGCGCGGGGGCAGTGGCATTACTCGTGGAACCCGAGCCGAACCTCATCGAGCTTGACCTCGATACCCAGGGGTACTACTCAAGCGATGTCGATGATTTCTTCCGCCCGCTTGGATCGCACACCGCCGAAGTCAAGGGCTCGTATTCTATGGAGTGCTATATCGAAAGTCTGGAACAGGCGCTGCTTGACCACTGCGAGCGGTCGGGTAAGACCATTGTCGACGCGCTAACCGATACCGACTATTTCGTGCTCCATACCCCGTTTCGCAATCTCCCCGAAACGGCAATGACCGCGCTCCTCGAGAAGCACCTCGGCATGGACCGCGAGCGGGCACACAACTTCCTCGCCCACAAAGGCCTGTTCGACGGTGTCGACACCATCGCCGAAGTCGGCAACATTTACACCGGGGCGACATACCTCGCGCTCGCCTCGCTCCTCTCCCGGCAGTACGCCGCCATTGGGGACGGAGTCGTCGGTAAGTCAGTGCTATTGGCCTCCTATGGCTCGGGGAACACCATGGTCGTCCTCTCCGGTCGCATCGCACCTGCGGCACCACAGGTGGTGAGTACCTGGAATCTCGACGGACTCGTACGCGGCGGGCGTACTGCAACCTTCGAAGAGTACCGCAGGTGGGCGGAAGCCCCTGAACAGCTCTCCGAAGTGGCCCAATCGCAGCCTTCACAGCGCGAGGCCCCGTTGTTCGCTCTCACCGAGATTCGCAAAGATGGTTACCGCCAATACAGTTTCAACCCGCGTGGCGCGGCGATAGAAACGGCGGCATCCGCGGGGACGGAGGAAGAGCGAGCGCAAAAGCAAATGGTTGGTGAGCACAACGGGGCTGAGGCGGTAGAGAAGCTCCGTGAGCCGATAGCGGCAGCGATGTAACCGGCAGTCCTCCGCCGCGGGCGAAATAATCGGAAAGAGCGCCCTCTCCCGTGCCCCTGAGCGCCTCGCGGCACCAGAGCCTTACGTAACCTTAACGCCCCGAGGGGCTGCTATTTGTCTGTGCGCAAAGCTTGGAAACAGCAGGCGGACCAGGGCGGCCGGAGGATCAACGATGCGTTCAGGGCCGGCGCGGAGCAGAACGCAGCCTCCGTAGGCGTACTCCAGGGCTCGTTCGACCATGCCAGCCTTAACCGGGTTATCGCAAATGTAGGCGAACGTCGCAACGAACTGTCTGAGCCCTGCGATAGGCTTACTCTTGAAACGGTCATACCACACATGGCCTTGATAGCCATGGTGCAGGTTGAATCTGCGCGCAAATACGCTGAGAATCCATTGCATGACGCGCGAGATGGACTCGCCCTTCGCCGGTGTAATCATCAGGTGAAAGTGATTGTTCATTAGACAGATATTCGTAACCGCGAAGCGATATTTCTTCCGCGCCCGCGACACGGTGTCTACGAATACTTGCTTCATCGCCTTCTCGGCAAGGATAAACTCCCTGCGATTAGCTCGCGCGACCACGTGATAGGTAGCGCCTTCCTGGGTAATTCTTGGTTTTCGCATCTTACCCTTATATAACCGCCGCAGCGCGACAACTGATTGGCTTAAGGGTGAGTCCGCGGAAAAAAATGTCACCCGATTGCCTTCCTCCGTCCCCCAGTTCGGAAACGTGGAACGCTTCAGGAGCTCGAATTACAGGATCTCGAAGTGTACGACTTTCGTCTCTTTGATGACTTCCGATTCGTCGGTTTTCACTACCTGCTCGATGAGCTTACGAAGCTCACTGAGACTGAGCTTCTTGAGGTCCAGTTCCATTTCCAGCTCTACTTTGACTCGCATACACCATAGGATGGCGATTACGCACTCGCGTGTCCATACCGCTTGGAACCTGTGACCGAGTGCGCCGAACTCAGGCTGTCCGGCGGTTTGGACGATGGGCGGTGTCGAGAGGCGCGATCGTCGAGCTTGATGACTCCTCACTTGCAGCGGTAGCGCAGTTAATTCGGAAAGCCCAATCGGCTTCGATGATTAGACAGAGCATCTCAATCTCGCTCTGCTCGGTGGGCTGGTCAATACTGCTTGCCTTGTCGAGACTGTTTGCGTTATCGCTTTCGTGTGGCATGGACAGCGCCTCCTAACACATGAAAAGCAAGTCCCGTACCAAACACTGCCCAACACGCGCTCGGCATTCGATGCTCCGATTGCGGCGGTCCTGAGCCACCCCGATCTTGTGAAGCTGTCTTACAAATGCTTCTATTATAAGAACCTACCAGACACCCTCGCCCCAGATTGGACGCGTGACACCTCCGCGTGCCCGGAGCTTGGATCGATTGAGCCCCAGTGAACCCACCAAGGGAGGTATTCAAGACGCATAGCTATGCTACATGCATACGGGGGTTATGCAAGTTGAGTCCACGAAGGGTGAGCTGCCGCCGGCAATGCACTAGCCGATTACCTCGGCCCCGTCGCAGGGCTCATTGGCGGGCCTGCGGCCGGATACCGCACTGGTTGCGCAGGACGCGTTCCAGAGCCCTCTGCGGTGACGGTCTCAGGGTCATGACACGTGGGATCGTCCCCGCGTTACGCGAGCGAGCAAGGGATACGAATGCCCGGTTGGTTCGCGGGAAAGCTTCTTTTGCTTTTGGTGACGAGGAGAAGACCGTTTACTTCAGCGGCGACCCAGACCGAAGCATAGGGGGCGTTCGCTGCCGCGGTTCATAGCAGCACCTCAACGAAGGTTATCGGGCTTGTGAAAACACGCTGGGAACGCCGCAACTCATCGCGCGGGTGCTCAATTCCGTTGAGATCGTAACTCCGTCCCCACGTCGACCCGATGTTGACCCACGCAATTGGCCGGTGCTCCTAACGCCTGGCCTGACATTCGAATAACCGCCCGCAACGAGCGTTGTTGGTTCTCGTTACGGGCGGTTTTCAGCGCAGATAGCGGCTATTATTCGAACTCCAGCTCCACTATGCCTTCGTCGGGGACTGCGCCTGGGGTAGTGACCCGGATTTCAACGTCAGACGGGGGACTCCCATTCACAGCGTAGGAAAGGATAACTGTTGCTACACCGTTTTCGTCTGTTGACTCAGTCGTTGTAACGTTTTCCGGTTCGGAAAAGAAAAAGAACGGGTCCGAGTCAAGAATCTCAAATATGACTTCTGCATCCTCTATAGGAGCTTCTGTTGTCGAGTCAAGGACGATAGCCGTGAGTTCGTACAGTGCACTCCCTCCCTCAAAACCAAGGGATGGAGCAAACGTATTCAATTGTATCTCCGGCTCAGACCCATCTATATCAACGCCTTCGCCGAAGGTGATCTCCCACTGAATCTCAACGTCTCTGTATTCGACCTCATCAAACGGCGCAGCCATGGCTTCGCCAAAGAATACGATGGAAAGCGTTCCGCCCTGACTTGGTGGTATCCCGGCTTGGAACCCCATACTAAGCAACTCGAATTCTAAGCCCGGTCCTTCCGGGTCTGCAGGGTCGTACAACTCGGGTTCAATCAAGACGAATATCTCCTGTTCATCGTCCTCCAAGTAAATCGACCATAGGCTTCCGGGAACTTCGGTACCGTACTCAAAAGTCTCAGGTATAATATAGGTTTCGAGGCTTGGTTCAATGCTGTCAGGTTCGTCGAAGAAGTCCACGTATGAGAAATTCGTCAGTGTGAAATCCGAATCTCCGTAGAAGCCAAGGAAGTAATACCCTTCACCCCCGCTAACCTGTGCGAACTCATGCATATCTAGCTCAAACGGATCGTACCCTTCAACCGTAACCGTCCCTTGTACGGTTACTGCGTAAAAGGGGAAAACTCCCTCAAGAGGCAAAGCGGGAGGAAGCGGCGGTTCGAGCGGGACAGCGCCAAACTGCTCAAAAAAAGTTTGGTAGTCACCAAAACCCACATCTGCTATTTCTAGTCCCAGTGTCACCGTCCTATTTTCACGCGACTTGAGTTCAAGCAAGATCTGGTCTCCATCGTCTTCCGGTACGCCGTAGTACGTCTGCTCAATCTGAAACTGATTCTCTTCAGGTGCCTCGTCCGGATTCCGCTCGCCTTGAATCGCGTACAGGATGTACTCGGTTTTGGGCTTCAAATCACGAAAGGTCACCGAAATCCCATCTTGGGCACCGCGTCCGAAAAACCACGCGAATCGTGAAGACTGAAAGACGCCCGCTTCACGTGCGCTCAAATACCCGTCTCGGGATATCCCGAGTTGATCGCCGCGGAGTCGCTTTTGAGGCGGAAACCCGTCGCCGCCTGGAAACAACACATCCGCATCAGCATACAGCGCCTCAAACCGGTCAGCCTCAATAATGTGTACGAAGAGCTCGGTATCTTCGGTAACCTGCAGCGCGCCGATAGTATCCTGTTGCGGCGGTAGCGTGACCCGGAGCTCGGTGGTGCCGGGTGAGTCGTTCAGCGCCCACGTACAGCCTATAAGCAGCGCCCCAACTGCGGAAAGCGCCAGTACGGCGCGGGTAAAGCTGCGGCCCGGCAGCCACGCGTTTAATCTATATCTCGATACAGTCATGGTTCTTCCTCCAACGGGTCTGCGGTTAAAACCCATTTGGTCACCTCAGGTCAGGCTCTACTAGGGGAGGCCTTCTCCGATCACAAGATCGACCCGCAGCGTAGCTGCATCCGAGTCACGGCCGTCAATAAGGCTTTCGGCGCGTTCCTCGACTCCGGCGGTGTAGATACTCACCGTGGTTTCTGCTTCGAGGCTCTGGTCGCCCGTTGCCGGTTCGTCGTCGCCGGTGGTACTGGAGCTTTCACCGCGCGCCACGCTTGTGCTCTGGTTGAAGCGGTTTGATAGCCTCACGCGGCCCTGGAAAACACGTACGTTAACGCCGTCGAACTCGAAGCTTGTTCCGCGCACTGCGGCGGTGGAAACCGGGCTCGAGAGATTGAAGTCGCTCTGGACGCCCTCGACCGCCTGGACTTCGGCGCGTACGCGCCCGACGCCGAGGTGGAGGTCGGTTTCCACCAATCCCTCGCGCTCTATGAGCTCTTCGAGAGTCAAACGGCTGAGCGCCGAGACCTCTAGGCGTGCGGAGGGGCCCACCTGAATCACGGCGCGCGCGCCGAAGCCGGTGGAAACGGTGGCACCGGGGGCGACGGTCATGCCTTCCTCAAGCGGAGCCCAATCTTCCTGTGGCGTTGCGCGTATCTCGACGCGGCCACTGGTTTCAAGCACTCTGGCCTCCCCTGCCATTGCGGTAGCGGCCAGTACCAGAATCAGCGAGAGTGTGGTAAACAATCGTTTCATCATCAGCCCCTTTCCTAAAAGCGCGTCGAAAGCTCGACGCGCCCGAGAAACTCCGGTTTGCGTTCGCTGGTGAACGCGCCGGAGCTGCCGGTGCCGGGGAAGAACATCCCGGCGGTGAAACCGAGCCCCAGGTCCGAGAGCGGTCGCGCGTTCAACTGCAGCACCGCCTCGGAGCCGATATAGTTGCCGTCGGGGTCGGTGGCGAACCCGGGGTAATCCTGAAGATCACCGGCTTCCACCTCGGTAGTGGGGTCGAGCACTACCGGCTCGTCAGAGGTGGTGAAAAAGGTGCGACCGGTGAGTACTACCTGAAAGCGACGGGCGCGCTCGGAGTCTGAGCCGATTAACGGCCGGATTGAGTACTGAAGCTCGCCCATCAGCAGGTTCTCAAGCGGCAGTGCGATTGCGGTGCCGAAACGGGTGCGGGTGATCGGGAGAAAGCGGTCGTCGAAAGTATCGTCATCTTCATCGCGTTCACCACTGCTTGCGTATACTCCGCGCACACTGAGCCGCGACGCGAAGAAGTTGGGGAAGAACCAGCGAAGCCGAGCCGAGCCCATATAGCCGATGTAGTCGTAGTCTTCGCCTCCGTCCCCCTCCGTTTCTACGCTGCCCATGGTACCGGCGCCGTAAATGTCGTGGTAGAGGTTACCGAACAGCGGGCCTCTGATACCGGCAACGGCGTAGCCGGAGCTAACGGTCTGTTCATCGTCGTCGGCATCGCGCAGGTCAAACTGTCCGACTGCTCCGAATACGACGGTCTGGCGGGCGAACAGCTCCGGAAAGCTGAGCTCAGCAAGGCCGATTGCCCGGCGTGGGGCGAAGTCCTCATCGTC
The DNA here is from genome assembly GCA_003552985.1 of Spirochaetaceae bacterium. Classification (GTDB taxonomy): domain Bacteria; phylum Spirochaetota; class Spirochaetia; order DSM-27196; family SLAA01; genus B1Sed10-166. The sequence continues at coordinate 988 of PUPD01000197.1, read as the reverse complement.
GTCGTCCTGCTCCCGCAGGTCGGCTGCGGTCATGCGGATGTTTGAAGCCGGGTTGAGGAGCAGGCCGCTGTAGGCTGCGCCGAGGCGCAGTCGTACCCTTGGGTAGGCAATCCGGGTTGATACACCGTCTAGAGTGCTGTTTAACACCAGTGCACTCGGGTCCTGGAACCGAAAACGGCCGGCGGTAGCCTCAACAACCGAAGAGTCTCCGAGGAGCTCGGGGTATAAGCCCCGCAGACGAAGAAGGTCGAGGTTTAGGTAGGTCTGGCCGCTACTCCAGTTGTAGCTGCCTTGTACGGCAGTGTCGATGGTGCTGAGGTCGCCTATTGGGCTCACGCGGCGGAGCCAGAGCGCAGCGCTCAGCGCGCTGGTGCGCGCATCGGAGTCTTGGTGGTCTGCAGCGCGTACGCTGCGAAGCGCGTCCAAGGTTACGCCCCAGTCGCCGCGCCCGCGTCGTTGCTCCAGTTCGTCCGGGTCCAGCTCATCGGCAGGAGCCTCGGCGGGAGGCGCTTCGGTCTCAGGTTCGTCGCCTGGGGTGTCGCCGGGAGCATCCTGCGCGAATACAGCGAAGCCGGGAAGCAGCAGCAAGAGCGCGAGAGCGACGTAGCCAAAGAGCGTTGGGTTGATGCGACCGGCATGATCCGGGGCCGAAAGGAAGCGATTGCTACTCCTCATATGCGGCCCTCCTCCCGAAGCGCCACCGCTCTGTTGAGAATGCGGAGGCCGCGTTCGCCATCTACACGCATGGTGGGGAAGGCTTCACCCTGGATAACTCTACGAAACTCGAGCTCGCGCGCTGCATAGCGCCCGTCCTGGACGATACGGTAAAAGAGGCCTCCCTCAATCTCGAACACCCGCATTATCAGCAGTGAGAGCTCTCCGAGGTTGATGGGGTCCTCAGCGTCCAGCTCAGGAAGCCCGGCTTCAAGATCGGCAAGGATTTCGACGGCTTCGGCTCGGGTTTGACCTTCGTCGATTTGCTCGGTTA
>PUPD01000196.1 GCA_003552985.1 Spirochaetaceae bacterium | reverse complement strand
CGACGGGATCATGACGAACAACATTCTTCTGAACAAGACAGGAGGGCGATATGGCTGAACAGATGACGGCAGTACGGCTGCATGCGGACTGGGATCCGAAGCCGGAGTTCAAGCTGGGCTCTAAAGACGTGGAAAAGAAACAGACCTACCTCGGCAGTCTGGTCTGGCGCAATCCGGAGCTGAAGATCGAGAAAGTGGTGGTACCGGAGGCCGGCCCGGGTGAGGTCGTGATCGAGCTGCGGCAGGTAGGGATCTGCGGAAGCGACGTGCACATGGCACAGCCGGATGACAGCGGTTACATCTGGTATCCGGGGCTTACCGGGTTTCCGTGCACGCTCGGGCATGAGCTATCCGGCGTGATTGTGGACGTGGGGCCGGGAACCTTTAACAAGGCGACACGCAAACCGTACCAGGCGGGCGATGCAGTCTGTGTTGAAGAGATGGTCTGGTGCGGCGTATGTCAACCGTGCGCCGACGGCTGGCCGAACCACTGCGAGCAGCTCGACGAGCTTGGGTTCAACGTCGACGGCGGATTCACCAAGTACATCAAGGTACCCGCCAAGCTGTGCTGGAGCCTCGATCCGCTGCGCGAGCAGTACTCGGAAGAGGACGTATTCCGCCTCGGAAGCATGGTGGAGCCCACCAGCGTCGCCTACAACGCTCTGATTGAACGCGGCGGCGGCATTCGGCCGGGCGACAACGCGGTGGTGCTCGGCGGCGGTCCCATCGGCATGGCCGGGATCGCGGTGCTGAAAAAGGCCGGAGCGGCGAAGGTGATTCTCTCCGAGCCGGCCGCCGGGCGGCGCGAGCTCGGTAAGCGCATGGGCGCGGACGCCGCTATCGACCCCACGAAGGAGGACTTCACGCAGCGCATCCTAGAGCTAACTCGCGGCCAGGGCGCGAAGATCTACCTCGAGGCCACCGGTCTCCCGACCGTAGTCTTTCCAAGCATCGAGCAGACGATCTGGGAAGGTAGTACGCTGAACAGCACGGTGGTGATCGTTGCGCGTGCGGAGGCAAAGATCCCGGTGAACGGCGAGGTCTTCCAGGTGCGCCGCGCGCACATCGTCGGGGCTCAGGGGCACAGCGGCCACGGAACCTTCCCGCGCGTGATCGAATGCATGGCCTCGGGCATGAACGTTCTGCCGATGATGACCAAGGAGATCTCGCTGAAGGAAGTGCCGGACCACATCGTGAAACTGCGAACCGACCGCGAGGAATGCAAGATCAGCTGTCACCGGCCCGGCAACGATCAATGATCCGCACAGGGTCACGGGGAGCGGCGCGAGGGGCGCTCCGAGAGAGCGCCTCGAGCGTTTCACAGCACACTAACCACACAGGGAGGTTACGCTACTATGGTAAAAGGCGATATGAAGTTCTTTCAGACTGATCATCCGATGATCACGTTTGAGGATAACGCAGTGGGGCGCTTGAAGAAGGAGATCTTTGAGGCGCCGATGGAGAAGATCGACGAGATACTCGCCGAGTACGAGATTCCGTCGCCTTCCGAGCTCGGCAAGGCCGGCTCGTATATTCAGACTACCCCGCGCGCGCACTTGGTGGAGAAGCGGCGCAAGAACGACATCGTGCTCGTCCCGCTCGGAACAACCGAGAACCACGGCGACCATGCCAACAGCGGGCTCGACAACTTCATGGTGTCACAGATCGCTGAAGGTGTGCGCCGCTATACCGCCAAGCGCGGCTACGAAGTGGTGCTTGCGCATAACCCGCTGACCTACGGCGGGCATCCGTACCATCACATCGGAATGCCGGGGACAATTCAGCTTCCGCAGGAGGTCGTGGTCGAAACCCTCATCCACGTGATGCTCGGCCTGTGGAACGACGGGTTTCGCAAGATCATCATGATCAACAATCATGGCCAGCTATGGATGCTCGAAACTGCGGTGCAGGAGTTCTGCAAGCGCTTCATGCTCCCGGGTATCTTCCGGATGATGGACTGGCACCGCGCAGTACGAGAGTTCTTCATTCCGGTAGACCGGCCCGATGGGCTCGATACCACCTTCGTCCATGCCGATGAGAGCGAAACGGCGGTCGGGCAGCTCATGTTCGGCGACATGATCGATATGGATCACGTGGTCGATGCCTGGGGTGAGTCCTTTCTGCCGGACGGTCATTTCGACAAGTCGGTGGATCCGTGGCGTCGCCCGCACAAGTGGTCGGAGGGCGAAGGCCATTTCGGCATCGAGCTGAAGTCCACTCCTGAGGGCGTGGTCGGCATCCCCTCGGTTGCGACTCCGGAGAAAGCCAAGCGTCCCATTGCGGCGATTCTGCGCTATCTGACGCTGGTGATCGACGAGATTCTCGAGGCCTTTCCTGCGGGCAAGCTGCCTCCAATCGAGAAGACCACGCTGCGTGACCCCAAAGACCTCGAGCCCTTCCTGAAGGAGCCGGGCAGTCCGGGGTGGAAGTCGGTGTACGAACTGCCGAAGATCGGCGCGTTTGCCAAAGGCTGATAGCGGGAGTATCGTTGTTGGACGGACGCGGCGCCGGGTTATCCCGTTGTGATGGTCCGGCGCCGTTGCTCCGCAGAGTCCGGGAACGAGAACAGGAGGGATGCGGTAATGAGTAGCTCTTTCCCTTTTCCGTTGGCGCTGCAGACGGTACTGCCCGATGATCACGCCGACAACACTGCGTTTGCCGAACGGCTGGATGCATTCCGCGAGGCCGGTCTCTGGGGTCTTGAGCTCAATATCCGTGATCCCGAGCAGGTTGGGTTTGCCGAGGTCGAGCGACTGCTGCATCGGCACGGGCTCGAGTTTTCGATGTTTGCCTCAGGTTTGACCGCGAAGACCCGCGGGCTTTCGCTTTCAGCGCTCGAAGAGGAGCGGCGACGCGAGGCCGTCGAGGTCTGCGCGGCGATGTTGTCATGGGTGGAACGTGAAGATGTCGGCGTGATCGTCGGTCTGCTCAAAGGGGCGGACCGATCGGAGCCTGAGCGGGCTCACGCGCAGATGCGGCGATCGTTGGATGAGCTTGCACCGGTTGCCGAGCGCGAGCGCACGGCGTTGATACTTGAAGCGACCAATCGGTATGAGACCCCGATTGCGAACTCGGTGTATGAAGCGTTCGAGCTGGTGGAGCCGTATCCGGCCGACTGGATGCGCATCCTACCGGATACGTTTCACATGAATATCGAAGAGGTGGATATCGTACGAGCGCTAACGGACTGCAGCGAACGGTTCAGCTCGATTCATTTCTCCGAAAACAACCGTTACCTGCCGGGGTTCGGCGGCTTCGCGTTCGCACCGGTGCTACAGGCGCTCGAGAGCATGAGGTATAACGGTCGAGTGGGGCTTGAAGGCAATACTCGGCATGACGAACTGACCGACACGCAGGAAGCGATAGCGTACCTGGAATCTACCGCGCGCGATCGCTGAGTATGTGTGCGTAACACGGTTGAGCTTAATACTGGTGAGGTGAGCAAATGGCAGATGAACTCCGAATTGGGTTGATAGGGGCCGGGCGGATCGGTGCCCTCCATACGCGGCTTCTCACTACGCGGGTGAGTGGTGCGCGCGTGGTCGGCGTGAGTGATATCAATGCAGATGCGGCGCAGGCCGTTGCGCGCGAGAACGGGGTTGAGATCGTCGAGCGGGACGCTGCGGCGCTGATCGGTCGCGATGAGCTCGACGCAGTGTTGATTTGCTCGGCGACGCACGTGCATGAGGAGCAGGTTTGCAGCGCCGCCGAGGCCGGAAAGCACATTTTCTGTGAAAAACCGTTGGCTTTTGAGCGAGCAGCCATAGACCGAATGGAGGCCGCGGTACGGAAAAACGGCGTCCTGCTGCAGGTAGGGTTCAATCGGCGCTTCGACAGCGTGTTCGCACGCGTACGAGCCGGGATTGAAGCCGGAGAGGTCGGCAAGCTGCACACGCTGCGGGTGATCAGCCGGGACCCGGAGCCGCCCCCAATTGAGTACGTGCGGAACTCAGGCGGACTGTTCGTGGATATGACGATTCATGATTTCGACATGGTGCGCTTCCTCAGCGGTTCGGAAGTCGAGGAGGTCTACACCATGGCGGACTGTAAGGTAGACCCCAAGATCGGCGAAGCGGGCGACGTGGACACGGCGGTGATCATGCTGCGCTTCGCGAACGGGGTAATCGCAACCATCGAGAACTCGCGACAGGCGGTCTACGGCTATGACCAGCGCGTGGAGGCGTTCGGTTCGGGCGGCTCGATCAGCACCGACAACGTCTATCCCAACACCGCCACGATTGCGACCGCACAGGCGGTGCAGCGCGATCTCCCGTTGCGGTTCTTCCTCGAGCGCTATACCGAGTCCTATGTGAACGAGCTCAATTCTTTCGTCGCGGCCGTTCGAGGCGGCGAGGCGACCCCGGTAGGGATTCAGGACGGCAGAGCTCCGGTGATCCTCGGCGAAGCGGCTCTGCGGTCGCATCGTGAGCAACGGCCGGTGAAGATCAGCGAGCTTGGGTGACCGGGTGCGGACGGGCTGACGTGGGCGAGCCTGGTTAACCGGGCTCGTGGATGTGGACGGGCGCGGGCGCGGCCGCCGGCGCAGGCAGGTGCTAAGCGCAGACAAACCAGCGGCTCGGGTAGCCCGCGGCAGCCCAGACAAACCGGCGGCGGCAGCCCAGGCAAACCGGCGACAGCAGGCGGTGGCGAGGGCTCCCGCGCCACCGCCGGGATAACACCCGGGATAACACCAACACGGTGCGGGGCAGTTCTAAAGCTGCGCTTACTCCAGGAGATCGATGCGGAGCCGCTCGTCGGTGTCTTCGTCTTCAGGCACTGGTAGCGGACAAGGCCGGTCGGGAACGCGCTGTATATTCACCGACATTGGATCGGTAGGAACGCCGAGCTCGGTGTTGATCTCCTGCACGGGTTCGAACTGTCCGACCTCATAGACGCCGCGGAAGGTATCGCCGGCGCTGGTGACGATCGCGTCGTTATTACCGAGATGGATGCGCGCCGGGCCCAGGCGATAGCCGCCCTCGACTACGTAGTTCCAGCTCTCGGTATACGGAAAGACGCAGGTGGGACCGGCGAGATAGCCGCTTCGAAGGTCTACCTCCGCGCTGTCGAACTCACCCCAGAAGCCGCTTACCATCCGGGGAGCCGAGCGCCTGGTCGCGATCTCCTCGGTGGTGCGAGGAGCGTTATCGGCGGGCGCAAGACCGGTAATCGGGTCGATTTCCAGCTCCACGATCTCATCCGGCCTTTCGCGAGCTTCCCACCGGTTGGGCTCATCGTCTGCGTCATCGTTGTCGTCTTCTTCGTTCTCCTGCTCCTCGGCGAGGATCGTCTGCATGTAGGCACCCCAGATCCGCGAGGCGTGCACGCCGGTGATGGTCGCCTCGGGATCCTGCCCAGCGGCGTGGTGCGCACGGCCGTCGTCATCGAAGGTGTACTCCATCGGCGCCGGAGTGTCCTCGCCCAGCCAGACGGCGGTCACCAACTCGTCGGCGAACCCGACGAACCAGCCGTCGGAGTTGCGATCAGTAGTGCCGGTCTTACCGCCTACCGGGATATCCTGCGCTGCGTGGCGCCCGGTGCCGCGCTCGACGACAGAGCGCAGCATGTCGCGCATCAGGTAGGCCTCGGCATCCGAGAGCACGCGCTCGGTATCGTCATCGACCTCAAGGGTTGCCACGCGACCATCCGACGAGTCACCCAGGTCCACTACCTCACCCTCCTCGACTGCCGAGGATGGTGCGCCTGGGATCTCGGCAACCTCCACCGCGTGGTCGTCAGCGCCGTCTGTCTGCCCGGCGTAACGCGGGCTGATCTCGGGTTCGGCTTCTTCCGGAGACGGCTCTGGCGGCTCGCGCTCGAACAGGACCACGCCGTCGGCCGTCTCCACCTTGGTAATGGTATATGCCGAGGGGCTCGATCGTCCGTCGTGGAACACACCGTACGCAGCCGCCATCTCCAACGGAGATACGCCGCGCTGCAGGCCGCCGAGCGCGAACGAATAGTGATCCGCCACACCGTCCTGCTCGGTCAATGTAGAGAACCCATAGGCGTCTATATGTTCGCGGACCTCCTCCACCCCAAGCGAGGCGAGGGTACGCACTGCGGCGACATTGACTGAGTACGCGAGTGCGTCTCGATAGCTGATCAGACCGCGATAGCGATGGTCATAGTTGATCGGCCACACCTGCCCTTGGTAGTCGGGATCGGGATGCTGAAACACGATCGGCAGATCGTTGACCACGGTGCCCGGATAGTGACCCTCGCGCAACGCGGCCGCATAGATGAAGGGCTTGAAAGCGGATCCCGGCTGTCGGGTCGACTGGGTTGCGCGGTTGAAACTGTCCTCGCCGCGTCCTCCGACCAACGCACGAACGGCTCCGGTGCTGGTGTCGAGCGTCGCCAGGGCCGGTTGCGGCTGCAGATCGGCCACTTCTATGGCCTGTTGCTCGTCCGCAGCGCCGTTGGGAATGTCGCGGCTGCGCGCCTCATCGGTGATGACTTCTCGCGTGGGTAGCACGCCATCGGCAAAGGCTTGCTCAATCACCTCTTCTGCGGCCTCCTGCTTGCGACGGTCGAGCGTTGTGTGCACCCGGAGACCGCCGGTGTAGACGCGGTGCGCGCCGAAGCGGGCGATCAGTTGGTTGCGAACATGCTTGACGAAGTAATGGCCGAGGTCTTCGGCCTCGAGCGGATCGTCGGCAACCTGAACTTCCTCGCCGGCGGCTTCATCCGCTTCGGACTGGGTGATGTAGCCCATCCCGCTCATGATCTGCAGCACCAGATCACGCCGGTTTTGCGCCAGCTCGGGATCCCGGTACGGGGAGTAGTACTCCGGTGATCGGGGCAGGGCCGCGAGCATCGCTATCTCGTCGAGCTCGAGCTCATCCACGTCCTTATCAAAGTAGCGTTGCGCAGCGGCGTGCACTCCGTATGCGCCTGCGCCGAGGTAGATCTCGTTCAGATACATCTCGAGGATCTCGTCCTTGGAGTAACGGCGCTCGAGCTCGAGCGCGATGCGCATCTCCTGCAGCTTGCGCGTGAAGGTGCGCGCGTGGTCGAGATACACATTGCGGGCTAGTTGCTGGGTGATAGTGCTGCCGCCCTCTACAATCGAGAGATTGCGGATATTTCTGACCATGGCGCGAACGATCGCGCGGAGGTCGACGCCGCGATGGTGTCGGAAGTTACGGTCTTCGACCGCGACGAAGGCCTGCTGGAACTCGCGCGGGATTTCATCGAGCTCTACCCAACGACGATCCTCCTCGTAGAGCCCCGCCAAGGGCTCTCCGTCGGCATCGTATATGACGGTGGTTTCCTGTACGTCGTAGTCCTCGACCATCGGGGCGGCGGTCCAGATAGACAGGACCATCGTAATCGCAGTCAGTGAGCCGAGCACCAGCGCCAATGCCACGCCGATTGCGATAAAGGCGCGTGTTTTGAGGTGAAATAGGCGGATCGGTACCATGTAACACCTTAAATATATCACTGCGGAAGCCCTGACGTCGAGTTCACCGGGCCCGCAGCCACGCTTGACAGCGCAAACGGCGGCGGTTGAGACTGTTCCTTG
>PUPD01000052.1 GCA_003552985.1 Spirochaetaceae bacterium | reverse complement strand
GGCACTTCGGCCGCGGGAGCGCGTTAGCTACCCTGCTGTTCCTGGCGGTGCTGCCGATCATGATTCGCAATATGAAAGAGATGCGGGCTCGGAGGTAGGGTGAAATGAGCACAGTAACAACGACAGGGGGCCAGGTTCGGCTCCGCACCGAACGTGAGAAACGGTTTTACGAATGGCTCGGCAAGGTGCCCGCATACTTGATCGTAATTACTTTGGTGGTGCTCTGGACCGTGCCGACGCTCGGTTTGTTCGTGAGCTCGTTCCGACCCGCGTTTGCGATTCAGACGAGCGGTTGGTGGACGGCGCTGTTTGACCTGTTCAACGCCGATTGGACGTTGTCCAACTACATAAACGTGATTGGGGCCGACCGCATGGGGCTGGCGTTCCAGAACAGCCTGCTGATTACGATACCGGCTACGGTGATCCCGATCACGATCGCCGCTTTCGCGGCCTACGCGCTTGCATGGCTGGAGTTCCCCGGCCGCACGCTAATCTTCGTGCTGGTGGTCGGACTAATGGTCGTGCCGCTGCAGATGTCGTTGATCCCGATCTTGCGCGTATATACCGATGCCGGGCTGACCGGGTCGTACCTCGGGATGTGGCTCGCACACACCGGCTTCGGTCTGCCGCTGGCAACTTACCTCCTGTACGGCTACATCTCGAGCATCCCCAAAGAGATCACCGAGTCGGCGCACGCCGACGGCGCCACGCCGATGATGAGCTTTACGCGGTTGATTCTCCCGCTTTCGGTGCCTGCGGTAGCCTCGTTTGCGATCTTCCAGTTCCTCTGGGTTTGGAACGACCTGCTCGTGGCGCTTGTATTCCTGGGCACCGCATCGCGCAATGTTATCGTTACTACTCGTCTGGCTGAGCTGGTGGGCTCGCGCGGACAGGCTTGGCACGTGCTGACGGCCGGCGGGTTTATCTCGATGGTGGTTCCGCTGATCGTGTTCTTCTCGCTGCAGCGCTTTTTCGTGCGCGGAATGATGGCCGGTTCGGTCAAAGGTTGACGAAGCCCCCTGAGGCGGACAGGATGCCGGTACGGCCCTGAACAAGCACCTGCTCGTTCAGGGCCGCTCTGTGTTCGGCGCGACGGCAGTAAGGACGAGCAACGTGTTGTAGGGGTAATCTGACGTGGAGCAAAAGAGGATTTCCGCCCAGGATGTGGCCGACCATGCCGGTGTGTCGCGAACGACGGTGTCGTTCGTGCTCAACAATACGCCCGGCAAGAGCATCTCCGAGGACACTCGGCAACGCGTGTTACGGTCAGCAAGCGAGCTCGGTTATATCCCGAATGAGGACGCACGGCGGCTCGCGATGATGAGGGCGAGCTCGATTGGAGTGTTCATCGGTCATTCACAGTATCTCTACAGCGACGTATTCATCAGCAGGGTGGTCGAGGGTATGGCTCAGACCGTGAACAAGCATCGTATTCAGCTCGTCATCCAGCCGGTCGGCGCTTCCGACACCAGCTATCTGGAGCTCGCACGCCAAGACGAGGTAGAGGGAATTATCCTGATCAATACGCGCGAAGACGATCCGGCTCTTCAGGAAGTGGTTGAATCCGGCTACCCGGCGGTTTCGCTCGACTATCTGGAAAACTGGGCGCTACCCCAGGTGTACGTCGACAATCGCGGCGCTGCCTACGACATGGTGGCGCTTCTCATCCGATGGGGGCATCGTGAGATAGCGATGATTACGCATGCTTCGGTGGCGTATTCAGCGTCGAAGCGACGGCTGGAGGGGTACTACGACGCGATGCGAAGACATGGACTTGAGGTGCAGGAGCGCTGGGTCCAGTACGGGGATTTTTCCGAGGCCAGTGGGTACGAAAAGATGACGAGCATACTCAGTGAGCCGAGCATCCCGACCGCGGTGTTTGTGGGAAACGATGTGGTTGCGTACGGGGCCATACAGGCGATCAAGGACAACGGACTGCAGATTCCTCAGGATATCTCGATCTGCGGCTTCGATGACGACTACCTCTCGCGTTACCTCAACCCGCCGCTTACGACGATGGCGCTGCCGGCGAGCGGGATGGGGTCGGCGGCGGTCAAGGTGCTGCTCGAGCAGCTGGGAGAGCAACGCCCGGACAGGCCCGGGCGCGTTGTGCTACCGACGCATATCTCGATCCGGAACTCCTGCTGTAAGATCGAGGAGATGGCCCGATTCTCGCACTCGAGCTGACGGTTTTTAACCGATAAGCGAAGCGCCGGAGCGGCGGGGCCGGTATAGCCTAGTGTATGGCTGTATCGGCGTGTCTTTTCCGACGGGCCTTGATCCCGGCTCTCGTGCCGCTGCTGCTGATGGTGGTGGGCGGCTCCGGCACCGTGCTGGAGGCTACACCGCGCAGTGAGCACGAAACCCGTTACGACAGCCGCGGGGAGTCTCGTCACCGCAGCGTCGTCAGACCCGGTCCGCAGACCCAAGTAGTGGCGACGCTCCGGGACCGCCCCGATCACGAGACCTCGGTGCGTCTCGGCTTCGCAAGCCGACCGCTCGATCTGGGGCCTGCCCGGTTGCGGGGCCTGCACCGCCTGCTCGCCGCGCCCCTCGCATTCAGCCCACGGTCGCCGGCCTTCACCGAGCCGAGCGACCTTCGGCTCGACAGCGCCCTGGTGCCGAGCGCGCGCACCGGCGGAGAGTTACGCCTCCAGCCCACGGGCTACAACGGTGGTGCGCGCGTCTTCGCGCACCATCTGCCGCAGCGGCACGCTATGGCGGGATTGCTCCTCGCGTATGGGCGGCCCAGGGCGCGGAGCGCGTCGCGCAGCGCCGACATCGAGGTGCTCGGAAGCTCGGCATGGCCGGTGGAGCGTCCGCCCCGGGACGAGTGGGAGTACCGGGTGCCGATGTATCCGGGAGGGCGGGTGCAGCATCTCGCAACACGGATCAACGCGACCGCCCCTGCGCGGCTCGGGTTCCGGTCCGAGCCTGCCGGTGCGGCGCATTTCACCGTTGTATCAGGCCTCTCGTTCGGCGCGCGGGTAGCGCCGGCCGGCTTCCTCGAGGGGGTGGCAAAGTTCGAGCCGGCCGCGTTTCACCTTGCAGCTCGAGGCGGGGTAAGCGCCGCCGCGTATCGACGACCGGACGGGGAGCCCGCCGACACCGCAGCGCGCCGCTCGTTGGAGCTGGCAGTCCTTCCGCGGGCACCGGCCGGCGTGGAAGCCGGCCTCGACCGTCGCCGGGCTCAGGATCGCTATTACCGCGGCGACGAAACGCGGGAGGATAGACGGTATCGCGGCGCGGTGCGCATAGGGGCACGGGGAAGGGACGGTGTGTGGGGACGGGTGGGGCGCGAGCGACGTGAGCATTACGAGCACGGTCAGGTGATGCGAGTAGAGCTGCGTGACGCAATCCAGCTTCGGGTGCGGGCGGCGGCACACAGCATTACGCTCTCGCTTGAAGACCGCCTCGAGGATGGGCGGGTTGTTGAGCGCCGCGTCGCCGGGGCCTACGAGCTCCGGCGCGGTATCGGGACCGTGCGTCTGCGGGCCGGCATGAGTCTCCGGGAGGTGATCCGGGCAAGCGTCGCTGCGCGCGGTGAGCTCACCATAGGACGGACCGAGGTGCTGCTCGCGGTGGAATCACGCGGCGAACGAGCCCTCGAGGAACTGTTCGGTGACGCCGCGCGAAGCTCGCGGGACGTGCTTGTAGGTACCGTCGGCATGCGCTACGCTTTTTAGGCGCTTCACCACTCGCCTGCGTAGAGAACCTCGCGCTCGAGCTGTATACCCAGTTGGGAGCGGGCTTCTTGGTCCATGTGCTCGATCACCGCGCGAATCTCGGCCGCAGTGGCCCCGCCGGTGTTAATAACGATGTTTGCGTGTTGGGCGCTGACTTTTGCTTTCCCTACCTGATAACCGCGCAAGCCGAGCCCGTCGAGCAGCTTGCCGGTAGGCGCTCCGAAGTCGCGATTATTCTTGAATACCGAGCCTACCGAAGGAGCCGAGAAGTGCCCCTTCGACTGACGGTCGTGATAATATTCGCGCATGCGTTCGCGTAGCTCCGCGGGGTCTGCGGGCTGCATCCGAAACCGGGCCTCATACATCGCGACCGGGCGGTTCTGAAACGGAGATCGCTTATACGCAAAGTCCTCACGCCGCACGCGGTAGCGGCGGGGTTGTCGGGTTTCGTCTACGTAGAGGACGCTCTCGAGCACCTCATCGATGGAGGAACCGTAACAGCGGGCATTCATCCAGACTGCACCGCCTACGCTTCCCGGCATTGAGTACAGGAACTCGAGCCCGGCGAGACCAAGCTCCGCGGCCCGCTCGGCGGCATCGCTGATCGCGAGTCCGGTCCCGAGAACCAGCTCGTCACCTTCAACCCCGAACCGACTGAAAGCTCGCATGTCGATCACTAACCCACGAATCCCCCGGTCGGACACCAGCACGTTGGCGCCACCACCGAGAACGAACCAGCTGAGGCCGGCCTCTTCGGCCACACTCAACAGCGCGATGATATCGGAAACCGTTTCCGGGACGGCGTACAGGTCGGCCGGGCCGCCGACCTCAAAGGTGGTGTGACGGCTCATCGGCTCGTCGGTGCGAACAGTCCCGCTGATGTTGATTTTATCGAGTAATTTATTTACCGTTGCCACACGGGTAGCATAGCGGAAATCGCGGCCGGGTTTCCAGCCGTTGTTTCCGACGGTAGGGGATGCCCTGTGCGCGATAGGTGACCCGCACAGTTGGCGGCCGTGCGTGGAAGGGCGCCCGCGCAGTTGGCCGTCTGCGCGCTGAGCTGGGCGGGGCCGATGAAAGCAACGACCATAACCACATCAATATAGGGGATTACGTCGTGACACTACATTTCTTCAATACGCTTGGCAGACAGGTGCAGAGCTTCGAGCCGATTACGCCCGGCGAGGTCGGGCTGTATACGTGCGGTCCCACCGTGTATAACTTCGCACATATCGGTAACCTGCGCACGTACGTCTTCGAGGACCTCCTGCGGCGCGCGCTCGAGTACACGGGGTACGACGTAACCCACGTGATGAATGTCACCGATGTCGGCCATTTGACCGACGACGCGGATGACGGTGAGGATAAGGTGGAGAAGAGCGCTCGTGAACAGGGGCGCAGCGTGTGGGAGATCGCCGAGTTCTACACACAGGCCTTTTTCGCCGATATCGAGAAACTGAATATTGAGTACCCCTCAATCGTCTGCCGGGCGACCGATCACATTCAGGATATGATCGAGCTGATCCAGCGCATCGAGGCTCGCGGATATACGTACCTCGCCGGCGGCAACGTCTATTTCGACGTTGCGAAGTTCGAGCGCTACGGGGAGCTGGCACTGCTCGACCGCCAACAGCTGCAGCCGGGCGCGCGCATCGAGGTTGATCCCAACAAGCGTAATCCGCAGGACTTCGTGCTATGGTTTACACAAGGCAAGTTCAAGAATCAGACGATGGTGTGGGATTCGCCTTGGGGTCGGGGCTATCCGGGCTGGCATATCGAATGCAGCGCGATGAGCATGAAGTACCTTGGAGATACCTTCGACATTCACACCGGCGGGGTGGACCATATCCCGGTTCATCACACCAATGAGATCGCCCAATCCGAAGCGGCGACCGGCTCGAAGTGGGTTAACTACTGGATTCACGGCGAGTTTCTGGTGATGGCCGGGGACAAGATGTCGAAGTCGAAGGGAGGGTTTGTGACGCTACGCAGGCTCGAGGAGGAAGGCTTCGATCCGCTCGACTATCGTTACCTGTGCCTCGGCGGACACTATCGCAGCCAGCTGCAGTTCAGTACCGAGGTGCTCTCCGGGGCCCGCTCAGCGCGCCGCCGTTTGACTGAAACGGTCGGGAACCTGCGAGCTCGGGTCGGTGAGGGGCATGAGCGCCTCGGTGCGACCGGCGTCGTCGAGGAGCTCGACGGTCCGGCGGCCGAATGGCGTGACAGTTTTCGTTCCCACCTGGCCGACGATCTGTCGGTTCCCCAGTGTCTCGCCGATCTTCATCAGATGCTCAAGGACGATCGCCTGGGCGCCGAGGAGCAGCTTGCTCTGGTGTACGACATCGACCGCGTGTTCGGGCTGCAGCTCAGCGAAGACAGGCAGAAGAACTTGAGCGCCGATACGGTCGCCGAGATCGAGGCATTGATCGCCGAACGGGCTGAGGCACGCAAGGCCCGCGATTTTTCGCGCGCCGACAAGATCCGGGATGACCTCGCTGCGCGGGGTGTGATTCTGGAGGACAGGCCGGACGGGACGCATTGGAAGCTCGCATGAATGTAACCTCCGCTCCGTTCAGTTGTTTTTCAGTATGACGAGTAAACGATCCGCGCAAGAGTACTTCCGCGAAGTCTATGAGGAAGTATTTCCGATTGCCGTGCGAGTTGCGTATCGCATTACGAACGACATCGAAGTTGCGGAGGAACTGTGTCACGAGGCGTTTATCAAGTACCTGGACAGGATGGAAACCATTCCGGATACGCAGCAGGCCAAGTACTGGATCATACGCGTGGTCAAGAATCTTTCCCTGAACAACCAGAAGAGACTCGGACGCGAAGCTGCGGCAAATCAGCGGGCATATTTCGAGCCCGCGCAAGCCTCTGAAACCGGGGAGGTATCGTATCTCAAACTTGAAGCAAAAAGTCATGTGCAACAGGCGCTGGCAGCCCTTCCTGAAAAGCTACGAGTTGTATTGGTCATGAAAGAGTACGGTGAGATGAGCTACAAGGAGATCGGGTCTGTGCTCGGGATCAGTGAAACCAATGTAAAGGTACGTGCTCACCGTGCCCGTGAAAAGCTTGCTCAGTACCTTGATGGAGGCGATGTGTATGTCCCATGAGGATATTCGCCTGTCGGCGTATCTTGATGAGGAGCTGCCTGAATCGGAGGCGCGTGAGCTGGAACAACAGCTGGAGACGGACCCCGAGCTGCGCCGACGCTACGAGCGGCTGTCCGGAGTGAGTGAGGCGCTGCATGCCGACGAGTTACCGGATTTCAGTGCGTCGATGGAGCACACCTGGCGGCGGCTGGCTCCCCTCAGTCAGGAGCGGCGTCCGGTTCCGTGGTGGCGGCGTCCCATTCCGGTGCCGTTGTCGGGAGTGGCGGCGGCGCTGGCGGTGTTCGTGCTCTTCGGGGTGGTGCTTGCGCGTTTCGCCGGTTATTCAGGGCAGGCCGAACCCGGCCGCGCGCAAACGCTGGGCCGCTCAATGGAGCTGTCGGTGCAGGTGGCCGAGTCGGAACAACTTCTGCAGCGCCTAAGCGGTAAGGACGCGCGGGAAGAAATCACGATTCAGTTGCCGGAGAGCCGTACCTTCGAGTTCGTCGGTCAGCCGGTGATCGTACCCAGTGGCCGATAACACAGTTTTACTGTAGGTTATATCTGTGCGAATAAGGCGCCTGGTGGCTACGCTATTTGCGGCGGTTGTAGTAAGCCTTGGTGTTCCGGCTGCTGCCGACGACATTGATGAGCTCCTTGAGCTGTTCGGTGATGACGCCCTGCAGGTGAGGATAGATGCGCGCGTGGTAGAGGACGGTAAACGAACCGTCTGGAATATGGAGCTCACGCGTGTTACTATTTCAGGACGTTCGGTGCACG
>PUPD01000005.1 GCA_003552985.1 Spirochaetaceae bacterium | reverse complement strand
TCCGCGAGCGCGGTCTCATAGGTGTGGGGGTCTACACGGGGCGCTTCGGAGGAATCGAGCGGTATGCCGAACCGAGCGAGCATCTCGCTGTCCACGCGTTCGCCCACTGCGGTGATCAGCGTATCTACGCTGAGCTCTTCGGTACGGTCGGTCGCTACCGGCCGCGCGCGCCCACCTTCGTCCGGCTCGCCGAGCTCCATCACGCGCACCGTGAGCGTACCGTCCGTTTCCAACCGCTCGGGATTGCGCAGGAAGCCGAACCGCACCCCGTCTTTGATCGCGTTATGGTATTCCTCACGATCGGCAGGCATCTGCGCCTCACTGCGCCGGTAAAGTACCGTCACTTCCTCGACCTCCGGCAGCGTGAGTGCTGCACGCGCGGCGTCCATCGCGGTGTTGCCGCCACCGACGACCGCGACCCGGCCGCTCAGGCGCACCTCGCGCGCGTTGCCGCGATAGTCCCAGAGGAACTCGAGCGATCTGATCACTCGCGAGCGGTCTCCGGCGAGCGGTATCTCGTTATCCACCTCCGCCCCGATAGTGACGACGATCGGGCCGAACCCCTGAGCCCGGAGCGTCTGCGCGGTAAGCTGAGGATCGGCGCCGAACCGAAACTCTACGCCGTGACCGGCGATGAAGGAGATATCCTGTTCGATGGCGTCGGCCGGGAGTCTAAAGGGTGGGATCACGTTGCGGACGACGCCGCCGGCGTGCGCCTCACGCTCGAAGACCGTGACCGCGAATCCCTCCCGCGCGAGGAAGCATGCGGCCGAAAGCCCCGCGGGCCCGGCGCCGACCACCGCACAGTTCGTATCGCGCGTGACCGCCCTGCCCGGGGCTCGGGTCCGATACTCGCTGTATCCCTGCTCGGCCGCGATCTTCTTGAGCTCGCGGATGTTGAGACAGCCTTCGTAGTCAAGCCGTGAGCATACGAGCTGACACTGATGATCGCAGATATGTCCGGTGATTGCAGGCAGGGCGTTGCGTTCGTAGATCAGCTCCAGTGCCTCCCCGTAGCGCTGCTCACCGACGAGGCGGATGTACTCGGGGACATGCTGCCCGATTGCACAGGCGCTCACGCACGGCGCGCGGTAGCAATCAAAGGCCGGTAGCTCCCCCGGAACGCGGACCTCGTCGGTGCCGCGGAACTGCTTATCCGCATTGCGGTCGCTGATCGCCTGGGTGGCCAGACGTGAGAGCTTCTCGAGATCGATGCCCGCGGCCGGCGGCTCCGCGGCCTGTTCGATTTCACGAGCCAGCTGCAGTTGCCTGGTGTACCCGCCCGGCTTGAGAAACAGAGTGCAGGAGGTGATGGGCCTGATACCGGTGGCGAAGACCGCGGCGATGTTCTGCGGGCTGATTCCGGCCGAAAAACTGATCGGCAGCGCTCCGTCGAACTCCTGCGCGAGCTGCGCAGCGAGGGTTATCGCGAGCGGGTAGAGCGGCCTGCCGGACATGTACATCTGCTCGCCGGGCAAGCGCCCGGCCGTGTTAACCGTCGGGAGCGTGTTGCTGAGCTTGATTCCGAACCGCCGGCCGGAGGCAGCGGCCGCCTCTCGCAGCGCGGTAATCACCTCGATCGCGGAGCTATACTGCAGATCGTGTTCGAACCCTTCGCGATCAAGGCTAACGTAATCGTATCCGAGCCGGTCGAGGATGCTGCGGACGCTATCGAAACCGAGCAGCGTGGGGTTCAGCTTGACCCAAACGTCGAGGCCCTTGTCCTCCATGAGGTGGCGACAGATCGATTCGATCTCCCGTGGCGGACATCCATGCAGCGTGGAAAGCGTCACGCTGCCGGAGATGCGGGATCCCACCGCGGCGGCAAGATCGGGGACCGCACGGGCACCTGCTTCGAGCTCCGTTCCCGCCAGGAGACGCGGCGCAGTCTCGGAAGCCTCCTGTAGCCAGCGGTGAAAGCGGGGCTCGTGCGAGCTGTCAAGCATGCGGTCGATGAACTGCTGTACGCGTTCGCTGGTGATGCCGGCGAGGTCGTAGCCCACGCTCATGTTAAATATGAACGAGCGCGGGGCGGCCGAAACCCGCAGCCCCCATACCTCCTCGATGAGATGGAGCGCGATCCAGGCCTTGGCGTACTCCTGCCAGGCCTCGTCCAGGCTGAGCTCGGTAGACCATTCGGTGTTGTAACCTTCATCCGGAGTCGCAATGCAGGGCTTTTCGATCTCGAGCGCGTCCAGGACCTGCACCGTCTTCAGCTCGATGAAGCGGCTCCCGGTAAGATAGGCGGCAACGATGTTCTGCGCAAGCTGCGTGTGCGGGCCGGCGGCGGGGCCTATCGGCGTCTCCGCGCGCTCGCCGAAGAACTCGAAGGTGCGCTCATCGGACTTGCGGTACCACGAGCCGGCCGGCAGGCCGAACACGCTGCCGGTGCTCCGGTACTCGGAAAAGATTCGATTCAGTAACTCCGAAAACGGCAGCAGCCGCATCGTATCGGGCATGGCTCAGGCCTCCTGGGATTATGCAATCACGGTGGTTCCAACGGTGCCGCTGTCGAGATGCTCGAGCTGACGCGGCGAGGTAATTATGCCGCTGTTTCCGGTAGCGCGGACGAACTGCACCATCGCCTGTATCTTCGGCAACATGCTGCCGGGGGCGAAGTGGCCTTCGGAGGCATACTGCTCGGCCTCGGCCGCAGTCATGCGCTCGAGCGACCGTTCCTCGGGGGTTCCGAAATGTAGCGCCACGCGGTCGACCGCGGTCGAGATCACGAACCTGTCGGCGCCCAGGCGGCGCGCGAGCAAAGACGCGGCGAGGTCCTTATCGACCACGCCTTCAAGACCGACGAGCTCGCCGTCTTCACGCCGATACACCGGAATACCGCCTCCGCCGGCGGCGATCACGACGAACCCCGAATCCAGAAGCGCGCCGACCGCATCGATCTCAACGATATCAGTGGGAACCGGCGAGGGCACTACGCGGCGGAAACCGCGGCCCGAATCCTCACGCACCTGCCAGCCGTCCTCGCGCACATGCAGCTCCGCCTCCTGCTCGGTCATGAAGCCGCCGACGGGCTTCTCAGGGCGCTGAAAAGCCGGATCGTCGGCCGCTACCAGCGCCTGTGTAACCACCGTCACGGCGGTCCTGCGAACCTCGGAGCGGCCGAGCTCGTTGGCGAACGCCATCTGCAGATTGTAGCCGATGGCGCCCTGGGTATCGGCCACGCACGAGTCGAGCGGAACCATGTGCAGGTAGCGGCGGGCGAGCTCGGAGCGCTGCAGGATGAACCCGACCTGCGGGCCGTTGCCGTGCACCACCACCACGCGATGCCCGGCGGCGACGAGCGGCACGATCTGCCTGACCGTCTTACGGCACGCCGCGTACTGCGCGCTGATGGTTTTGTTGTCGGGGTCTTCGATCAGCGAGTTGCCGCCGATGGCGATGACAATAAGATCGGACTCAGACATGGTTGTGATTCCTTTCCTCCGCCGGGATTAGGCCTTTCAGTGCTTGTTAACGACCTACAGCGCCTCAGTGACACGATCAGCCGAGATCGGCAAAACGTCAAGCTCAATTTTGAGCACAGACGCAAGCGCATTCGCTACCGCCGGCGCGATGGGGTTCAGCGGGACCTCACCCAGCCCCTTGGCTCCGTACGGACCGTCGGCGTGGGCAACCTCAACAACCTCGCTGCGGATCGGCGGGACGCCGTCTGCGCGCAGAACGCCGAGCTTGGCGAACGAGTCGGTGGTTATGCGGTCCTCCTCGTGGCGGAAGACCTCGCTGAGCGCATAGCCGAGCCCCATCGCGACGCCACCTTCAATCTGTCCGTGGACGTTCTGCCGGTGAAGAGCGGTGCCGGCATCGGCGGCTGCGATTACCCGTTCAACCCTGGCGCTCCCGCTCTCAGGATGCACGGCGAGCACCACCAGGCTCGAGGTGTAACAGAACGCAAAGTGGATCTCGGCAGCGGCGTCGGGGCCGTCGGCGGCCGCGAGCGGACCGGTAGCCGGCGGGGTGTAGGTGACGCGCTCGCACAGGCGGGTAGGCCCGCCCTCGCCGGCGCCTCGCCCTTCGCGGCGATCACCTTCGGCCTCGAGGCGTGCGGCAAGCTTCTCGGCCGCAAGGCGCACCGCGTTACCGGTCACGAAGGTTTGCCGGCTGGCGGTGGTCATGCCGCCGTCGGGGCACTCGGCGGTGTCGCTCGAGAGCACCCGCACTCGCTCGTAGCTCGTGCCGAAGGCGCGCGCCGCGATCTGAGCCATAATCGTGTCGGATCCTTGCCCCATGTCGGTAGCGCCGACGCGCACCAATAGATCTCCGTCCGGGAGCAGCTCGACCTCAGCCGTGGCGCTGTCGGGGAGCCCTTTGCCGAGCCCCACGTTCTTGTACGAGCTTGCGACTCCCACCGCGCGCTGCCACCCCGGCTCGAGCGGAGCCGTCATCAGGGTTTGCTCTTCCTCGGCGAACGCGCGTTCCACAACGTCCAGGGTGTCGAGATATCCGGTTCCCTCGGCGCGGACGAGCTGGCCGGTGATCGTGCGGCTTCCGGCCTTCAGCCCGTTTAGGCGTCGTAGCGCAATCGGGTCCATCTTCAATCGCCGTGCGATCTTGTCCATCTGGCGCTCTGAGGCGAACGCGACCTGGGTGCTGCCGAAGCCGCGAAAGGCGCCGGCCGGATTTGTGGTGGTGTATACGCCATAGCTCTCGACCGCGACGTTCGGAATGGCGTACGGACCGGCGGCGCAGACGGCGGTACGAAACACGACCGGCTTTGTGAGCGAGAGGTAGGCACCGGCGTCGCAGACGGTGTGGGAACGGAAGCCGATGATCGTTCCATCGCTTTGGACCGCGTGACTCATTCGGATGACCGCCGCGTGGCGCTTGGTGCTGATCCGGATCGACTCCTCACGCGTCAAGGCGATCTTGACCGGTCGCCCGGTTAGCAGCGCGGCGAGCGCGGCCTGAATGTGAACCGTGGGTTCCTCCTTGCCGCCGAACGCCCCGCCGGGCATTGTCTGCACCACCCGCACCTCCTGCGGGTCCAGCGCGAGCGATGCGGCGATCATCTCGCGATAGGCCGGCGCGCCCTGGGTGGCGGCGTACACCGTGACGGCGAAGCCACCCTCGTTGGGCACCGCCAGGCAGGCTTCCGGCTCGAGGTAGGCGTGCTCAACCGCCGGAACCGAGTACTCGCCCTCAACCACCAGATCAGCCTTAGCGAAGGCCGCATCAGGGTCGCCCCTGGTAAAGCCGACGTGCTCGGCGATGTTGCCCTCGGCATGCAAAAGCGGCGCGTCCGGCTCCATGTTGGCAAGCGGGTCGCGCCGGGGAGGCAATACGCGATAGCGGACGGTGAGCTTCGCCGCGGCGCCGCGCGCACCTTCGGCGCTGTCGGCAACCACGCAGGCGATGACGTCGCCCAGGTAACGAGCCCGATCACTGACGAAAACCGGCTGATGCGGAAGCTGCAGCCCGAACCCGTTGCGTCCGGGTAGGTCCGCCGCGGTCAGCACCGCCGCTACCCCCTGCTCGGCGCGGCACGCCGTGCTGTCGATCTCGAGCAGCTCGGCATGGCTGTGATCGGAAAAGACGAGCACGGCGTGCAGCATGCCGGGTCGGTGCAGATCGTCGGCGTAGCGCAGCCTGCCGGTGACCTTTTCCCGGCCCTCGAGACGCACAACCGGAGCGCTCTGCGGGGGCTTAAGCGCCTCAGGGTCGCCGGCGAGAGCGCGCGCCGCGCGGCGCACGCCGTCGACGATTGCCTCGTAACCGGTGCAGCGGCAGATGTTCGGCCGCAGCGCGCCGCGAATCTCTGTCTCGCTGGGGTGCGGATTGCTCTCAAGCAGCGCTTTCGTCGCCATGAGCACGCCGGGGGTGCAGAATCCGCACTGCACCGCGCCGGCGGCGAGGAATGCCTGCTGTATGGGGTGCAGAACCTCGCCCTCGGCAAGGGCTTCCACGGTCTCTACCGCGCTTCCCTCCAGATCGGCGATCTTCACCCTGCAGGCCCGTCGTGCGGCTCCGTCCACCAGCAGCGTGCAGCTCCCGCACTGGCCGACCGCGCACCCGTTCTTGGTGCCGGTGAGCTCGAGCTCATCGCGCAGGAAGGCAAGCAGCGTGCGCGGATCGTTGCGATCGGCCTCGACGCGGCTGCCGTTCACGGTGAAGGTAATCAGATCGGTCATACGGTCTCCTCGAGTTCGGCGGTGCTATGGAGCACTGAGGGCATACGGCAGCGCGGCGTAGAACGCGGTTGCCGGCACAAGATCGGAAAGCCGAATGCATTCATTCGGGGCGTGCGCCTGATCTTCGTCACCCGGTCCCAGCCCGATGCACGGGACCTCATGATACCCGGCGATAGCCACGCCGTTGGTTGAGAATGTCCATTTGTCGACGCGCGGCGGTTGCCCATAGAGCGCCTCGAAGGCCTGCACGCCGGCCTGCACCAGAGTGTGATCCTCGGCGGTCTTCCAGGTGGGAAAGTAAAGCTCCTGGTTGAAGACCGTGCCTTTCCAACTCGGCTTGTCGTATCGCGGTACGGATATCTCCTTGAGGTTGCTGCCGCATATCTCTCGAAGCTCGGCGATTGCGCTGTCCTTTGTCTCGCCCCAGGTCAGGCGCCGGTCGACGTAGAGGCGAGCCTGGTCGGGCACCGCGCACTGCGAAGGCCCGTGTGCCTGCATCTGCGAGACGACCAGCGTGCCTTTGCCGAGAAATCCGTCGGTGTCGGGCTCGAGGCGTTCGTTCAGCTCTTCGATCGCGAGCGCCGCTCGTGCAGCCTTGTAGGCGGCGTTATCGCCGCGTTCGGGAGCACTCCCGTGGGCCGAAAGGCCGGCAAACTGCAGCTCGAGCTCCATCCGGCCGCGTTGACCCCGGTACAGACCGAGGCTCGTCGGCTCGGTCGAGACCGCGAACTCGGGTACCAGCTTCTCCTGTTCAATCAGGTAGCGCCAGCACATGCCGTCGCAGTCCTCCTCCATGATCGTAAAGGTGAAGTAAACCGAGAACTGTTCGGCGTAGGAGAGCTCCTTGAGGATGCGAGCGGCGGTGATCATGCAGGCCGCGCCGCCCTTTTGATCCGAGGCCCCGCGCCCGTGCAGGTAGCCTCCCTCCACGGTGCCGCAGAACGGGTCACGCGCCCATTGCGCCGGGTCGCCCACCTCGACGGTGTCGATATGCCCGTCGATCGCGAGCATACGCGGGCCGGCGCCGACACGGGCGATCACGTTTCCAAGCCCGTCGATGCGTACCTCATCGAGGCCCGCCGCCCGGCAGAGCTCGGCAACCAGCTCGGCGGCCTGCTGTTCGGCACCGCTGTACGACTTGGTCTGAACCAGTCGTGCCAGGTTGGAAACAGTGTAGTCGTAGTACTCTTCGGCTTTCGAACGAATTTCCTCAGCGGGGATCATTTGCTAACATCTCCTTTCCATGCTTGTCAGGGAGCGAGGCGCTCCATATGCTTCCAGAGGTCGGCAGCGGCCGCTTGTGCGCGTGCGTAGACGGCCTCGAGGTCAGCCTCGATGCTGTGATCCTGCATCACGACTTGCCCGTTGATGATAACGGTGCGGATATCGCTCGCCTGCATACCGTACACCAGGTGCCCTGCGAGGTTATCCTCCGACAACGGTGTGGGCGGGCGATAGTC
>PUPD01000232.1 GCA_003552985.1 Spirochaetaceae bacterium | reverse complement strand
CTGATCCGTTAGCTGATATGCTGACCAAGATCCGCAACGGTAGTCGTGCGCGGTTCGAGAAGGTGGATATCCCTACGTCGAAGTTGAAGCTCGAAGTAGTAAAGATACTGAAGAACGAAGGTTACATTAAGAACTTCAAGAAAGTGAGTCAGGATTCGTTCTCGGTGATCCGCGTGTTCTTGAAGTACGACGAGAATCGTGCGCCGGTGATTCAGGGACTCGAGAAGATCTCGACACCTGGTCGGCGAGTGTATGCAGGATATCGTACCATGCCGAGAGTTTTTAACGGATTCGGAACACTGATTGTATCAACGTCGGCGGGAGTTACGACCGGTCGCAAAGCGCGCGAGCGGAAGGTCGGCGGCGAGTTGCTGTGTTCGGTATGGTAACGGGGGTTGTGGTATGTCGCGAGTAGGAAAGCTGCCGGTGCGGATTCCGGACAATGTGAAGCTCGAAATTGGTGATCGGCAAATTACGGTAGAAGGTCCAAAAGGGAAACTGGAGCAGAACTACCTGCCGGAGGTTCGCTTTGAGATGGACAACGGCAACTGCTCGGTGGTGCGCACGACCGAGACCAAGCGTGCCCGGGCGATGCATGGGCTGTACCGTCAGCTGTTGTTCAATATGGTGCATGGCGTCACCGAAGGGTTTCGCCGGGAACTGCTTATCACCGGCGTAGGGTACAGGGCCGAAGCGCGAGATGACGTGATCGTGCTGAACCTTGGGTACTCGACCCCTATCGAGTACCGTATTCCGGAGGATCTCCAGATAGCATGCGAGGGTCCGAATAAGGTGGTGGTGAGCGGTATCGACAAACAACGCGTAGGTCAGGTGGCCTCTGAGATACGGTCGCTACGACCTCCCGAGCCGTATAAGGGCAAGGGCGTTAAGTACGCTGAGGAAACGGTGCGCCGCAAGGTCGGTAAGTCCGGCGTGAAATAGGTGAAGTAACGATGAAAAGAGTACTTGAACGGAATAGAAGGCGAAAGCGGCGCAAGATGCGTGTGCGCCGAAAGATATTCGGTAGTTCGGCACGGCCGCGGTTGAGTGTGTTCAAGAGCAATCGTCATTTGTACGTACAGGCGATCGACGACGATGCCGGTAAGACCTTGGTTGCGGTGTCGAGTATGCACGGCGACACCAAGGGGCTGCGAGTGCGAGTTGACGACGCGGAGAAACTGGGACAGGCGCTCGGGGAAAAGTTGAAGTCTGCACAGATCGAGCGGGCGGTTTTTGATCGCAACGGGCACCTGTATCATGGCGTGGTCAAGGCGGTAGCCGAGGGCGCGCGCAAAGCCGGCGTGAAGCTATAGGGGGTTGTTCGTGGAAGAAACTCAAGAGCGAGAGTTTACCGAAAAGCTTGTAAAACTCAATCGTGTCGCCAAGGTGGTCAAAGGCGGGCGACGGTTTTCGTTTTCGGCGCTGGTAGTTGTCGGCGACAAAGCGGGAACAGTTGGCTATGGCTTCGGTAAAGCGAACGACGTTGCCGAGGCAATCCGCAAGGGAGTCGACAAGGCCAAGCGCAATACGATTCGCGTGCCGCTGAAAAAAGAGACGATTCCGCACGACATAAATGGCGAGTTCAAGAGCGCTCAGGTTTTGATGCGCCCCGGAGCTCCGGGAACCGGGATCATCGCCGGCGGTCCGGTGCGGGCGGTGATGGAAATGGGTGGAATCAACGACGTGCTCTGTAAGTCGCACGGTTCACAGAATGCGCTGAATATCGTGAAGGCGGTGTTTACGGGTCTCGAGAACCTGATGGATGCACGCGTGGTGAGCAAGAATCGGGGTA
Source organism: Spirochaetaceae bacterium (assembly GCA_003552985.1). GTDB lineage: Bacteria > Spirochaetota > Spirochaetia > DSM-27196 > SLAA01 > B1Sed10-166. The sequence goes on along the minus strand of PUPD01000232.1, from coordinate 25,358 downwards.
AGACGTTACAGGAAATGTGGGGTTAACGTGATGGGACGGAAATTGCGAATCACACTTGTCAGAAGCCCGATTGGCAGTAAGCCGCAGCATCGCCGTACGGTTCGTGCGCTGGGTCTGCGCCGTATGCATCAGACCGTGGAGCACGAGGCCGGCGACGCGATTCGCGGCATGGTGCGGGCGGTATCGCATCTGGTACGCGCCGAGGAGGTGTAGGCAATTATGGAGCTGAAAGCACCAAAAGGGGCCACACGAAGCCGCAAGGTACGCGGTCGGGGGCCCGGATCCGGCCGTGGCAAGACGGCGGGTCGCGGACATAAAGGCCAGAATGCGCGCTCCGGCGGCGGCGTTCGCCCGGGTTTCGAAGGCGGGCAGATGCCGCTGTATCGTCGCGTAGCGCGACGAGGGTTCTCGAACTACCCGTTCAAGCGCAACGTGGTGTCGGTGAGCATTGCCACGGTCGCGCGCCATTTCGCGGAGGGGGATACCGTCACGCTGCAGGCCCTCAAAGAGAAGCGCCTCGTGCGACGGAACGCGCGGTTTGCGAAGATTCTCTCGGATGGCACGTTGGACAAGAAACTACTCGTGGTCGGGGTTGATGCCTCAGCCGGTGCGCGTGAGAAGATTGAAAAGGCCGGGGGAAGCGTAACCGCCGGTACACCGAATGATACGAGCAAGGCTCGGGATGATGTGAACGATGGCTAGTAATCCGCTTGCGGACATATTTCGAATACGCGACCTGCGTGAACGCATTCTCTTCACGCTCTCGATGCTGTTGATTTTCCGGCTGGGAGCGACTATTCCGATACCCGGAATCAACATAAACGTGGTTCGCACCTACTTCCTGACGGAAGGCGCGGCCGGCGGAGTCGGGATTACCGATTATCTCGACTTCTTTGCCGGTGGCGCGTTCTCGAGATTCTCAATTTTTATGCTCGGGATCATGCCGTATATCTCGATGTCGATCATCATGCAGCTCATGGTGGTCGTGTTCCCGACGCTGAAGCGAATATCGCAGGAAGAGGGTGGCCGGAAGCGGATTCAGAAGTATACGCGCTACGGCACGATCGTCGTCTGTATCATCCAGTCGCTGGCGGTTACGGTTTACGCCGACAGCATACCGGATGCGATTGCAATCTCGCGGACGGCGTATATCTTTGTGTCGATGCTCAGTGTTACCGCCGGAACGGTGTTCCTTATGTGGATTGGCGAGCAGATCAACCAGCGCGGGATCGGGAACGGCATCTCGCTCCTGATCTTCGCCGGCATCGTGGCGCAGTTGCCGGGCGGTTTCTGGATATTGATCCAAGAGATTCAACAGGGCGATCTGAACCCCGTGTTCGTGATCGTAGTGTTCCTGATGTTCGTCGTGGTGGTCGCCTTGGTAATCTACGAGCAGCGTGGACAGCGCAAGATTCCGGTCCACTACGCCAAGCGTGTGGTGGGGCGCAGAATGTACGGCGCCCAGAACACCTATGTGCCGTTTAAGATCAACCCGTCGGGTGTTATTCCGGTTATCTTCGCCGCCTCGGTTATGACCTTCCCGCTGCAGATCGCTCAGGGGCTCGGCCCGGGTGTGCGCTGGCTGCAAACGGTCGCGTTCTGGCTGCGACCGGACGGTCCGATGTACATCGTGATGTACACCTTGCTGATTATCTTCTTCGCATACTTCTACACGCAGGTGACCTTGAACCCCACTGAGATCGCGAAGAACATCCGTGAGAACGGGGGCTCGATTCCGGGTATTCGCTCGGAGAAGATGGAAGAGTATTTCACACGAGTGCTGAACCGCATTATTCTGCCGGGGGCGTTGTTTCTGGCGTTCATTGCGATTATTCCAACGCTCGTGCAGCAGTTATTTGACTTCCCGATGGAAGTGGCGTTCCTGATGGGCGGTACGTCGTTGCTGATTATGGTGGGTGTTGATCTGGATCTGATGTCGCAGATCGAAGGGCATCTGCGGATGCACCACCACGACGGTCTTACCAAGAAGGGACGCATTAGATCGCGGAACCTCTAGAGGGGGCAACTGAGATGAAAGTAAGAGCGAGTGTGAGGCGTATCTGTGATCGCTGCAAAGTGGTCCGCCGTAACGGCATAATCAGAATAATATGCTCGAATCCGAAGCACAAGCAGAGGCAGAAGTAACAGGGGGACTGAATGGCGCGAATAGCCGGCGTTGATTTGCCGAACAAGCCTGTGAACATCGCTTTGACGTACATTTACGGGATTGGACGTTCATCGGCCGATGAGATTTGTGAGAAGGCCGGAATCGATACTTCGCAGCGCATTAACGATCTCCAGCCGGAGGCGATCAATAAGCTGCGTAACGTCATCGAGAACGAGTACGTTGTCGAGGGGCGTCTGCGCACTGAGGTATCGCTGAACATCAAGCGACTGATGGATATCGGCTGTAACCGGGGACTGCGGCACCGTAAGGGACTGCCGGTGCGGGGGCAGCGAACGAGGACCAATGCGCGTACGCGTAAAGGTAAGCGCAAGACCGTCGCCGGAAAGAAGAAGTAGGATAAGGAGTCTTACGTGGCGAAAGTACGGAAGCGAAAAGATAAAAGATCAGTATTCGAAGGGGTGGTGTACATTCAGGCGACCTTCAACAACACCATCGTGACCGTGACCGATACGGCAGGCAACGTTCTCTCCTGGTCGAGCGCAGGCTCGCTGGGTTTCAAGGGGGCGAAGAAGTCGACGCCGTATGCCGCTCAGACTACGGCGGAGACAGCCGCGCAAAAGGCCATGGACTACGGCCTACGCGAGGTACACGTGTTGGTCAAGGGGCCGGGTGTAGGACGGGAGTCTGCGATCCGATCGCTCGGCGGGCTCGGGCTGCGCGTGCGCAGTATCAAGGATATCACCCCGATACCCCATAACGGATGCCGACCCAGAAAGAGTAGGCGTGTATAACGCGAGGAAGGGATTGCATGGCGCGAAAGAACCTTTTGAAAGGATTCAAGAAGCCGAAAGGGATTACGTTCGAGCACAGCGAGGTGTCCGACAAGTACGGGAAGTTCATCGCTTATCCGTTCGAGCGTGGCTACGGCACGACGATCGGAAACTCCCTGCGGCGTATCTTGCTCTCATCGATTCAAGGGTATGCGATAACGGCGTTACGGATTACCAGTTACGACTCTGAGGGCAATGCACACGTTCTTTCGAGCGAGTACGAGTCGATTCCGGAAGTGGTGGAAGACACGCCCGATATCATCAATCAGCTCAAGCAGCTGCAAATCCAGCTTGACGGGGGAGTTGAGCAGAAGAGCGTGATGGTGGAGTTCAAGGGACCGAAAACCGTGAAGGCCGAGGATCTCATGGGAGAAACCGGATTCACGATCAAGAATCCGGAGCTCTACATCATGACGCTGATGGACAACGCTCGGTTGGAGCTGGAACTGCAGATCGATCTTGGACGCGGATACGTCCCGGCAGAGGTGAACGAGAAGTATGTCGAAATAATCGGCACTATCCCGATCGACGCAATCTTCTCTCCGGTCAGGCGGGCACGATACGAAATTGAGGATACGCGTGTTGGTCACCGCTCGGACTACGACAAGCTGACCTTTGAAGTGTGGACCGACGGGACTATCAGTCCGGAGAATGCGATAGCCGAAGCGGCGAAGATCGCGAAAGACCACTTCACGATCTTCATCAATTTCGACGAGGACGAGATCGACAGTGACGAGGACATCGATGAGGAGGAAGAGCGCATCCGGAAACTGCTCGAAACACCGGTTGAAGAGCTCGAGCTATCGGTGCGGTCGAGTAACTGCCTCAAGAACGCGAACATCCGCAGTATTGGCGATCTGACGAGCAAGACTGAAGAAGACATATCGCGAACCCGCAATTTCGGCAAGAAATCACTACTCGAGATCAAAGAAAAGCTGAAAGAGTGGGATCTAAGCCTTGGTATGACGGACTACAGTCAGCTTCGCAACTCGGTTCGCCTTCAGAAGCAGAAGGAGAAGCAGCGAGAAAAGGAAGCTGACCAGGCGAACGGCAACGGCGATAAGGACGAGAACGATGAAGCATAAGATTGGATACAACCGATTGGGCCGCAAGGCGAGTCACCGTAAGGCGCTACATCGCAATATGGTCGCTTCGCTGTTCAGGTACGAGCGAATCAAGACTACCAAAGCCAAAGCAGGTGCGGTGCGAAGAACCGCCGAAAAGATGATTACGCGCGCCAAGGAAGATACGGTGCACAATCGCCGAATGATTGCTCGCTCTATCGGCGACAAAGCCGTGCTGGCGAAGCTCTTCACCGAGATAGCGCCGCGCAACAAGACACGGAATGGCGGCTATACCCGCGTGTTGAAGGTGGGCAACCGCTTGAACGACGCAAGCGAAATGGTTATCCTAGAGCTTGTGAGTCGGGCGGTCAGTGAAGAGACCGATACGAAAAAGAAAAAGAAAAAGAAAGATAAACGAGCAGCTGAAGAAAGCGAGAAGCAGCCCGGAGACGAAACAGCTGCTGAAAGCGAAGGCGAGTAGGCCCGCTAAGAGTTTCGCCTCCTGCTGCCGATCTTCAAAACAAAAAGTGCCGGAGGCGTAGCGGATCTCGATGAGCTCCGTCCAGAAGACAGCATTAAGCTTACTCATCGCGGTGGTCGTCTTTACGGCGTTCACCGTAGCCGCCTTTTCCGGCCTTTTTGAATATATTGAAGCCACGTTCTACGACCAGCGCATGACGGAGGTCGTAGAACGTCGGCTTGCTGCCGCGGCCGACCTCATTGAAGAACAGCATAATCAGCAACTCCAGCGGTTCCAGGCGATTCTCGAGGAGCCTGCGGTTCGCACTACCTGGAGGGTGAACCAGAGCGAGGCCGATATCGCCGCGCGTGAACAGTTTTTCGGCCGGCTTCGACAGGAGCTGCCGGCGTTCTCGTTTGTACGCTTCGTCGACAACGAAGGTGAGAGCCTGTGGTACAGCTCGCTTTCTAGTGACATCCGCGAGCAGGATGATGCGATGCGGCAGTACGAACCGCTGGCGGAGCTGGAAGATGGAGAGAAGATTCGCGAGCTGGTGCTCCCGGAGGATCGTGACGCCGGGGTGTACGCGTTGCAGGACACAAACCAACTCGTGTATCAATTGCGGGCATATGACACGTTCGACATCGCACGGGGCACCGCGGTCTTTTATACGTCCGCCGACAAACTGAACTCGTGGCTCGTACGGCGCGCGGTAATCGGTATCGGCGATACGGTGCGGGTGGGGCCGGAACAGGCCCTGATCGTTAATGCTCCCGAGCAGTATGCCGAGGCGGTGAGTGAGGGCTTCGGCGAGGTTCGGCGAGAGGCGGAAGCCGGCCGCGGACGGTACCCAAGGATTAGAACTGAAGATCAAGCCTACCTGGCGTTCGAGCGTTCGCTGGAGCTTGGAGGCAGTGCGGTCTGGCTGGAGCCAGAGAGCTCGTTTGAGATGACCGATTTCATGCGCGGCACGCTGCTTGCCGCGGTATTTCTGACTACCTTTTTGGTGATGTTCCTGCTCCTGAACCTGCGACAGGATGCTGTCGTCGTCCTCTCTGATCGCGTGAAACGATTTCAGATCAATCTACTGCGCGAATATCTGGACAGCAAGGAGCAAATCGACTGGAAGCGGTGGCAGCGTGAGATTGAGAATCGCAAGCAGGAAGTGAACCGCGAGATCAAGCGGGGGATTGGGCGCCTCAAACCTGAAAAAGAGGCGGAGGTGGACGCGCTGCTGGACAAGAGCTGGGAAGAGATCCTGTCGGTAATCGGCAGTCGATCTCAGGCGCAGCAACAGGGCGTCGGTGGTGTGGACCTCGAACGTCTCGAGCGGATTATCGAGCGCGTGGTCGCGAACACGCAGCATCTGCCGGCTGCAGCGATCCAACAACCAACAACTGACCAGACACAAGGTGCTGCCACGGCTGCTCAGGATCACCCCGAACTCGGTCAGCATCGACAGGCTACAGACGCAGCCTCCCCCAGATCTGAGGTGGGCGAGCCGGAGGAGGTTGGGGAACTCGAGGAGCTTGACGAGGCCGAGGAGCTCGAGGAGCTTGACGAAGCCGACGGCGAAACCGCCGAGCTGGAAGAGGTGGAGGAGCTAGACGAGGTCGGTGAGCTCGAGGAGACTGATGAGGAAGCCGACGAGCTGCAGGAACCGGCGGTGTCTGAGGCGGCCGAAGAGACCGGGGCGCACGAAGAGCTGGAAGAGCTGGAAGAGCTGGAAGAGCTGGAAGAAGCCGCGGATCTCGAACAAGCAGCAGAGTCTGAAGAACCTGCTGAGCCTGAGCAAGCTGAACAGCTGGAGGAGACTGCGGAGCTGGAGCCAGCTGACGAGTTAGAGGAAGCTGAGGAGCTGGAAGATCTCCAAGAGCCGGCGGCTGCTAGCGGCCAGGAATCAGAGCTAGCCGGGCGTGAGACGCCGGAAGCCGGATCGGCGACACCGAGCGTACCCCCGCCGGCCGATGCGACCGCAGGGGAGGATGATCTCGCAACGCTTCTGCGCCAGGTGCACGAGGATTGGGAGAAAGGGGCCGAAAACGATCAGGCAGCTCGCGGCGGACCGCCTCAGGCTGAAGCCGCGGCCGGTGCGTCCTCGGCGGTGGACGACCATGCCGGTGGCTTAGCGAGAGCAGAGGTGCCTTATAGTCCGGCCGATGAAGACAGCGCCACACGTAGGGAGTTTGGAAGTACCGGTCATCCGGAAGCTTCTGCTGAGGAGCCTGAAGAACTCGAGGAAGTCGAAGATCTTGAGACATGGGATCCTGAGCTGACCGACGACCGAACGGTGACCGATAGCGACGAGGAGTTCGAGGAGCTCGAGGAGCTTGAGAGTTGGGAAGAAGAGCTCGACGAGGTGGGCCCGGCTGATCCTGGAAACGCCGCAAGCGAACCGTTGGAACTAGAGGATCTTGATGCAGTGCCGACGCTGTTCGGCGTGCGTTCGCTGTTTCAGGTGCCGGGCTTCGGTGATGCGTGGCCCGAACCGTCTCAGACAACCTCGAGTGGGGACGAGAGTCTACGCGATGCTGTGGAGTCACGGTCCGACGATATGGAATCCGAGGCGGAGCAGGAAACCGGAGATGAGCCCTCGGGGGAGACGGAGCTGACCGACGAATATGAAGCTGCGCCGATGAGCAGTCTCATCTCAGTTACGCAAGGGCGGTACGAGATCGTCGAAACCCGGGCCGGCGTTCCGCAGATCAGAGTTGCTAGAGACGACGACCGATCCGCAACAGGAAGCACAGAGCGTCCGGTTTCACGGGAAGAGCGGCTCCAGCCGGACGATGAGCTCGCCGGCAGCACGGTTGCCGGGGTTGAGAGCCTTTTCGGTGCTGCTTTGGGTGAGTTTGAAGATTTGGGACAACGCGACAGCACAGACGTCCCGCCGGTTCGGCGCAGCCAAGCGGCTCAGCAGCGAACCAAGCGCATCGTTTTCGGTGAGAACGGTGTCGATTACGATCGCTTTCTGGAAGCGTACAAACGCGGCGAGGGAGGCGTTCTCAAATCGCTCATGGAGTTCTCGCGCATCTGGAATGCACGTGTGGCGGCAATACTGGTGGAAGCGGAAGGCGGGTATCGTTTGGAATATGCCATCGGGATTGAGCTCGAGAGTTCGGACCCCGCGAGGCAGATTATTCCGCATGACAGTCGCATTTCGCAGCTCTTACGTCGCGGCCCGTGGGCGGTCTTAGTGAAGAAGCCGTTTGAGGAATACCGGGAGTTGGTGCAGGTCTTCGGCCGTGACAGCGTTTCGTTCCGGGGCCGGTTTGCGTTTTTGCCGATTCAGTTCAGAAAACGTCCGGCGTACTTCTTCCTGGGACTGCGAACGCCGGTTGAGAGTCTACAGGGGTTGGTCGACGGGGCGGACCTCGGAATCGCGGCGGCTGCGGCCCGCGGCGACAGCGCAGGGGCGCACGTGGTATAACCTGTTTCACATGACGAAGTTTGACATCTATACTGACGGCGGGTGTCACGGTAATCCCGGACCTGGCGGTTGGGCCTTTGTCGTCATTAAGACCGAAACGGTCGCGGAGCGTTACGGGGCCGCCGAGCAGACTACTAACAATCGAATGGAATTGACCGCCGTAATAGCCGCTTTGGAGTACTGCCGAAGTGAGGTCGGAGCGGGGGCTGAGCTGAACATCCACACAGATTCTCAGTACGTCCGCAACGGAATCACCGACTGGATCGAGCGGTGGCGTCGTAACGGGTGGCGTACTGCCGCCAAGAAGGACGTCAAGAACCGGGACTTATGGGAGCAGCTGGACCGTCTGAATGACCAACTGCATCCGCGATGGATCTGGGTGCGGGGACACGACGGCGATCACAATAACGAGCGTTGTCATACGTTGGTGCAGCAGGCGATCGCAACAGTTTCCGCCAAGCCGGGGTGAGCGAGCTGGGCACCGGTAAAAGCTAATTCAAAAAAAAGCCTCTCAAGCGATGCATGGTGCTATTGAGCACGGTTGACTAGCATATGAGGAGAGGCAATGACAATCTTCGGCTTTTGTCCGTTCGGGTTTGAGGGCAACCTTGTCACTGTGGAAGTGGATATTCGCCGCGGCATACCCGGCACCGAGATCGTCGGGCTCCCTGACAGCTCGGTGCGTGAGGCGCGCGAGCGAGTAAGAGTTGCGATTAAGAACACGCAATTCGAATACCCGTGTGACCGCATTCTCGTTAACCTTGCGCCGGCGGATCTCAGAAAACCCGGGGGAGCGTTCGATCTTCCAATCGCGGTTGCGGTGCTGGCTGCTTCGAGGCAGGTCAGCCCGCCGGACTCCGAATCAACACTGATTCTCGGTGAGCTGCAACTGGACGGTACGGTTCGGCCGGTTCGCGGAGTGTTGGCGGCCGTTTCGCGTGCGGTAGCTGACGGAATTGGGCGCTGCCTTGTTCCGGCGGCAAACCTGAATGAAGCGCAACTGGGCGGGCATTCGGCGGTTGTCGGCGTGGGTTCGTTGACGGAGCTGCAGGAGGCGCTCCACAGGTTGACCGCGGCCGCGATAGAGCCGCGCCGGCAGAGTGCTCCCACAGCGCTCGAGCTACATACGACGAGCTTCGCGCACGACCTGCGAGACCTGCGAGGTCAGCCGCTGGCAAAGCGCGCGCTCGAGATAGCCGCGGCCGGGGGCCACAGCCTAATGCTGTTCGGCCCACCGGGCGGCGGGAAGACCATGAGTGCGTGGCGCCTGCCGAGCATACTGCCGCGAATAACGCGCGAAGAGGCGGTAGAGGTGACGCAGATTCATTCCCTGGCGGGGTTGCTTGGCCATGCCGACGGGCTGATCACCAGCAGGCCGTTTCGGGCCCCACACCACAGCGCTTCCAGTGAGGGGATAATCGGCGGTGGCAGATCGCTATTGCCGGGAGAAATTTCGCTCGCGCACCGTGGCGTGCTGTTTCTGGACGAAGCACCGGAGTTCGACCGTAATACCTTGCAGTCGCTGCGGGAGCCGCTCGAACGACGGGAGGTGACGATCGTGCGAGCAGATCGACGTTATCGTTATCCGGCTGGAACTCAACTGGTGCTCGCCACCAACCTGTGCGCGTGTGGGAAGCTCGGAACCTTCGATACCGAGTGTTACTGCAGCAACGCGGAGTTGCACCGCTACTGGAAAAAGTTGGGAGCCGCGCTGCTGGATCGAATCGAGGTTCGGGTTCCGTTGGGGATTCCAACCTCGTTGGATCTCGTTTCTGAGGACGCTGAAAGCAGCGCGACGGTACGCGCGCGTGTTCAACGCGCGGCCGATATGGCCGGCGATCGGTACTGCGGCACGGCCTTCACACGAAACGCCGAGCTGGATGCCGCAGGTGTGCGGCGTTACTGCAACCTCAGTCGGGAAGGTCAGCGCAGTTTCATGGGGGCGGTGGGCTCTCTGCGGCTTTCGGCGCGAGCCGCCGAGACAATCCTGAAACTGGGACGGAGCATCGCTGATCTGGCGGGGGACCAGGAGGTCTCCTCGAGCCACGTGCTTGAGGCGGTGCAGCACCGCCGGGCCGGTGAGAGTGAGGAGTACTGGGAAACGCTTACCAGAGCACAATAGGTTCGCGGTATGCTTACACGCTTGGATGACTACTAAGCTGTCGAGGGCGCGGCGTTACGGTGCCCGGGAGTCTTCACGCTGTGTCTTCCCGCGGAGACCGTTCGCGGTGTTGGCACGTCGCATGTGAAACAATTATACTCACCCCGTAGAGACACGACTGTTACCTATGAACAGACAGCATACCGCACGCAAGTTTCAGGTTGTATCCGGCTACGAACCGGCCGGCGATCAACAGCAGGCAATGGACGCGCTCTCGCAAGGCGTGCTTGCCGGTGACCGGTTCCAAACGCTCAAGGGAGTAACCGGTTCGGGCAAGACATTCACAATGGCGAAAATTATCGAGCGGGTTCAGCGACCTACGCTCGTGCTCTCGCACAACAAGACGCTCGCCGCACAGCTGTACCGAGAGTTCTGTGAGTTCTTTCCGGGTAATGCGGTCGAGTATTTCGTTTCCTACTATGACTACTATCAGCCCGAGGCCTATGTTGCCGCGCGCGATCTGTACATCGAGAAGGACGCGTCGATCAACGAGGAGATCGACCGGCTGCGTTTGTCGGCGACCACAAGTCTGCTTGAACGGCGCGACGTGATCGTCGTGGCGACCGTGTCCTGCATTTACGGGCTCGGCAGCCCCAGAATGTATCGCGATATGCGTGTGCGGTTTGACCTCGGACAACCGGTAGATCTCAATCGGGTGCGCAGAAAACTGGTAACACTGCAGTACGAGCGCAACGATGCAGTGCTCAAACGCGGCTGCTTTCGGATCAAAGGTGACGTGGTCGAAGTGTTTCCCTCGTATCTCGAAGAAGCTTACCGAGTTGAGCTGGACTGGGACACGACCGAACGGATTACCAAGATAGACCCCGTAAGCGGAGCGGTCTTGGACGAGCTCGAGCTGCTGGTGGTCTATCCTGCCAAACACTTCGTGTTGCCGGAGGAGCAGATTCGTACTGCGCTGAGTAGGATTCGCGCGGAGCTTGACCAGCGTTACGAAGAGCTCGTAAGCGCTAACCGTCTCGTCGAAGCCCAACGGCTGAAATCGCGCACCGAATATGATATCGAGATGCTGGAAGAGATGGGGTACTGTGCGGGCATCGAGAACTACTCGCGGCATCTCAGTGGTCGAGAGGAGGGCGAGCGTCCGGCCGTGCTGCTCGACTATTTCCCGGATGACTTTCTAACGTTTATCGATGAGTCGCATGTCACCATACCGCAGGTACGCGGGATGTATGCCGGCGATCGATCGCGCAAGTCTTCGTTGGTAGAGCACGGTTTCAGACTTCCCTCGGCGCTCGACAATCGACCGCTGTTCTTTCAGGAGTTCGAGGACCTGGTCGGGGTAGCCGTATTCGTTTCTGCGACCCCCGGCGACGAAGAGTTGCAACGCTCAGTCCGCGTCGTCGAGCAGATAATACGGCCAACCGGTCTGCTGGATCCGCAGCTGGTCGTCCAGCCGACCGAAGGCCAGATCGAGGACCTCTACGGGGAAATCCGGGCACGCGTCGCGGAGGACGAGCGCGTTCTGGTTACTACGCTGACCAAAAAGATGGCTGAGGATCTCACCGATTATCTAGGGACGATGGGCTTGCGTGTGCGCTACCTGCATTCTGAGATAGAAACCATCGAACGGGCCGAGATACTGACCGAGTTGCGTACCGGCGAGTTCGACGTGCTGGTTGGCATCAACCTCTTGCGCGAGGGACTGGACCTGCCCGAGGTTTCTCTGATCGCGATTCTCGATGCCGACAAGATCGGGTTCCTGCGCTCATCGACCTCCCTGATTCAGACTATCGGACGCGCGGCTCGCAATGAGCATGGCAAGGTCATCATGTATGCGGACCGGGTATCAGATGCGATGCGAATTGCAATCGATGAGACTGAACGGCGCAGGCGAATTCAAAAGGACTACAACGCCGCTCACGGAATTACCCCGCAAACGATCCGCAAAGCGGTGCAGAGTATCATAGTTCGGCAGAAGCAAGAGAAGCGCAGTATAGAACGGCACTCGATCGAGGTGTTGAAAGCACAATACAATACTCTGATTCCAAAGCAACGCAAGGCGCTGGAACGGGAGCTTGAGCAGCTTATGCTCGAGCACGCCAAGAATCTTGAGTTCGAGGAAGCAGCCGTGGTGCGGGACGAGCTACAGACATTGCGGGGAGAGACGCAGGCGGCACGTTCATGACAAGACTCTTGCCTACTCTCAGTGTGCGGCATCCGCTGCCGGTGCTGCTTGGGAGCCTCCTGCTGGCTGCGTTCGTCGCAGGGTGCGGCGGCGACTCCGGAGATGAATCGCTTGCGGCACCTGAGACGCCGGTGATTTCCGGTCGCGCGCGCTGGGCGGTGGCCGAGCAGACCTATGTCCAGCTGAGAGCTGAACCGCAAATCGATGCCTCGATCGTTGGGCAGATGCGCGGCGGTGATATCGCAGAGATTGCTGAACGCACGGCGTTTCGTGAAACGCAGTTCGGAGCGCGAGACCATTGGTATCAACTGCAGTTCGAAGGACTCGAAGGCTGGGTCCACGGTGCCCAGATCGAGCGATTCGAGCGCATAAGACAAGCTGAAAACGCGGCCGAAAGGTGGCTTGATGAGTGAAGCAATCATCGCATACTGGCCATGGGTGTTACCGCCGTTTCTGGGGGCGTTGATCGGATACGTCACCAACTCGATTGCGATCAAGATGTTGTTTAGGCCGCTCCGCGAGATCCGGGTCGCGGGGCTGCGCGTCCCGTTCACACCCGGCATCATTCCCAAACAACGGCACGAGCTGGCGCAGAGCATCGGCCGGATGGTGTCGAACCAGCTACTGACCGAGGATGTGCTCCGGGCGCAGCTGCGGGCCCCACGCTTTCAGGACGGTATCCGCAACACGGTTGGACAAGTGACCCGGCGAGTATTGGATGGCGAGGAAACGAGTCCGGCGCCGGCCGAGCCGGTGCCCGGAGAGGGGGACGAGACCGAGCTCGAACGGATTGTGGTTCCGTTGCTTGCCGCGCTGTTGCGATCTCCGAGTACGCACCACGCGACCGCTACGCTGGTTTCGAACGCGGCCGGTGCGCTCGGTGGCCGGCGGATCGCCGAACTCATCGATGCCCCAAGCCGGGCTCATCTGGCGCAGGGACTCGTCCGAGTGCTGACCTCCCCACAGGTGCGCGCTCAGGTTGCTGAAGCGGTGCAGCGCTGGCTAAAGGGGGAGCTTGAATCGGATCGAACGATCAGTGAGCGTATTCCCGGAAGGTTCTGGGTTGAGCTCTACCGCGCGCTGGACGGTATGTATGAGCCGGTACTGCAGGAGTTGCTGCGCTTCCTCGGGCGCCCCGATATTCGCCAGGAGTTATCGGTTCGCGGCAAACTGCTGTTGCAGGACATCCTGGATAAGCTCAATCTGTTGCAGCGTCTTCTGATCTCGGCCGGACAGTATGACCGGTCGCTGACTGAGAACATGCCGCAGATCATCGACGACCTCATCGAAACTCTTGAAGAAGCGGCACGCAACCGCTCCAACCGAGACAAGGTGCTGGCTGCAATCGTGCAGGCCGCGCAGAGCTTCGCCGAACGGACTCCTGAGGACGCATTGCAGATGCTGCAGTTGGATCCTGAGACAGCGCAAACCCGCGTTCTGGCGTTGCTAGAGGACTGGCTCTCCCGAGATGCGCTGGTCGAAGGCCTGGAGGGATTCGTAAAACGGCAGCTCGACGAGGCCGGAATTCCGGAGATAAACCCGGACTCAGCCTCCGAGTCGTATCAACGGCTTCAAGAGGCGGTAGCCTCGGGTCTGGCGGCATGGCTGAATCAAGGGGACACGGCCGAGCGCGTAGCCCGCGAGGCTATTCGGACCTTGCGTCTGTTGGTCAAAGGCAGACCGACCACGGACGAACGGCCGGGGATCGCGCACTGGCGGCAGGAGTTAGCTGCCGACAAAGAGGCGCTCGACCGCTTTCTCAGCGAACGGATCGTAGGCTTGCTGGACACGCGGTTCCCGGACCTGCTGCAGGCGGTGGACTTCGAACAGCTTGTCGTCGACAAGATCAATGGACTGGATGTTGAACGGGTGGAGCGGTTGCTGCTGATGGTAATCGCGAAGCACCTGAAATGGATCAACCTGTTCGGCGCGCTGCTCGGCGCACTTATCGGTTTGACGCAGGTAGTACTCAATCTGCTCGTGTGACCGTACGGCGAGCACGGCTATGGGGACGTAATACCAGAGCGCCCGACCCGCTGGGCCGAACCCGCCGGATAGGAATGACACAGGTGTGTCAAGATTGCATAGCGCGGCGAGCGCATGTTAGATTTCGAGCACGGAGAAAAGTGAATCAAGCCGAAGGCCATGATCTTCGCTTCCCAGGAGCTGCATGACGTATCAGGTGGTGATAACCGGCGGCGGAACCGGAGGACATGTGTTCCCCGGGCTCGCGGTGGCCGAGGAGCTCCGTGAGCGCTATGCTGCTGAAGTAGTCTGGGTCGGTTCACGCACCGGTATTGAACGCCGGATCGTGAACGAGTACGGTCTCCCGTATCGGGCAGTGAGCACCGGCAAGCTTCGCCGTTACTTTTCGGTGCATAACCTCGTCGATGCAGTGAAAGTACCGGCCGGAATAATTGAAGCGCTGGTGGCGCTTGGTCGCCTGCGGCCGGCAGTGGTCTTTTCGAAAGGCGGGTATGTAGCCGTTCCGGTGGTTGTCGCGGCGAGGATACTCGGTATCCCGGTGGTAGCCCATGAGTCTGACTTTGACCCGGGGCTGGCAACGCGTATCTCGGCCCAATTCGCAGAGCGGATTCTCGTCGCTTATGACGAAAGCGTTGAGCAGTTCGCCCCGAGCGTACGCCCTCGGATTGTAGTGACTGGAAACCCGGTACGCAAGGCGATTGCCGGTGGTCAGGCCGCTCGAGGGCGCACCTATCTGGGGCTGAGCGGCGAAAGGCCGGTCGTTCTCTTTCTCGGCGGGAGTCTGGGTTCAATGCAGATTAACGAGATTGTCGAAACTGCGTTGCCGCAACTGCTGCAAATCTGTGATGTTGTGCACCAAACCGGTGAGCGCGAGCCGCAGAGGTCGCCGAACAGCGCCCTCCGGGCATCCCATGGCTCGGTTCACCCGGGCCGCTACGTAGCTTGCCCGTTCTTCTCATCCGAGTTCGCCGATGTGCTCGCTGCCGCGGACGTGGTGGTATCACGTTCCGGCGCCGGGACGATCTGGGAGAATCTGTCGGTGGGCAAGGCAAGCCTCCTCATCCCGCTTGGGAGCGACGGCTCCCGGGGTGATCAACTGCGGAACGCCGAACTGTGTCTGCAGCGGGGTGTTGCCGAAGTGTTGTGGCCGGCCGAGGTTTCCGCCGAACGCCTCCTTGATCGCCTCGTGCCGTTGGTTGTTGATCCGGAGAAGCGGGCGCGGCTGTCGCACCGAGCTCGGCAGCTCGCCGAAGGCGATGCAACCGGGAGGGTCGCCGCGATAGTTCACGAACAGGTTGCCGGCGGAGCACTGCAGCGGAGCGAATGATGGACGTTGCCGGAATCGATATCGCCTTCATCGTCATCCTGATCTTCACTACAATACGTGCCGGCATCCGCGGATTCGTGAAGGAGCTGATGTCAATGGCAGCGCTGATTCTTGGAATAACCGCGGCAGTGGTTTTCTCAGGTGTCGTAGCCTCGGCGTTGGTCGGCTACGTTGAGAGCGAGGCATGGAGTCAGGTCATAGCGTTCCTGGGTCTGTTTATCGTGGTATATATCCTGGTCAAGATTTTCGAGACGGCTTTGAACCGCCTGGTTGAGCGCATCAATCTGGACAGCCTCGATCACGCGCTCGGTTTTTTTCTCGGCCTGGTCGAGGGGCTTGTACTGGTGTTTATCCTGGTGCTGCTGGTGCAGATCCAGCCGTTCTTTTCCCCGGACAAGCTCATATCCGAAAGCGTGTTCGCGCATTTTCTGCTGCCTTTGCTGCCGTTCGCCGCGGAACTGATCTACGAGCGAGGAACCGATGTTTGAGAATATTCTTTCACAGCCGGCTGTGGTGGCGCGCTTGCAGAGCGAGATCGCCAACGGAACCGTACCGAATGTCCTGTTGTTCGAGGGCGCACAGTATACCGGAAAGCTTTCAACGGCGCTCGAGCTCGGGCGTGTGCTCAGTTGCGAGACCGACGGCCGTTGGAACTGTCCGTGTGTCTCCTGCAGGCAACATCGCGAGCTGGTGCACGCGGATACGCTCATGCTCGGTGATCGCTACTTTTTGCAGGAGATCCGGGCCTCAGCCGACACTATGCGCAGCGCCGGAACGACGGCAGGGGTTTACCTATTCTTGCGTGCGGTGCGTAAACTCCTCAGACGCTTCGACCCGGTTCTGTGGGAAACCGATGACAACCGGCTCGGGAAGTGCGCCACGTCGATAGAGGCCGTTGAAGACAGTCTGACCGCTTTCGTGCCGGGAGATCCCTTGCCGGACGAGGCACGGTGTGAGAAGCTCATCGACACCGTCGTCCAGCATTCGGCGAAGCTGGTGAGCGCGTTGCCGCGTGAGGGAATTCCGGTGCAGATGGTCCGCAACCTGTCAGGCTGGGCGCGGATAGCCCCTCACGGGCGAGCTAAGCTGGCCGTTCTCGAGCGCGTGGATCGCCTGCAGGGGGGAGCGCGCAACGCCTTGCTCAAGACGCTGGAAGAGCCGCCGCATGATGTGCGTTTCGTTTTGGTGACCGGCAATCGAGGCGCCGTGGCTGAGACGATCCTGTCGCGCGCCCGCGCGTACCGCTTCGCCGAACGGGGGCCGGACGAAGCGCGTGAGATCATGCGCCGCATATTTCGCGTTCCGGAGCCGGGGCACGGCTCGCTTCGCGCGTTCTTCGTCGGTACCGGATATCCGGGGCAGCACTCGCCGGCGATGTTGGCGCGGCGTTTTCTCGAGAACGTGCTCGTCCCGCAGGGCCTCGAGTCGTACGACAGCGTCAGGGCGATAGAGCAGGAGCTGCGTGAATCAGGAGGTGAGGAATGGCTGCAGGAGTTTCTGCGCGAACTGCTGCGAGCGCTGCATGGAGTACTTCGGCAGGAGGAGGGTGGTGATTCTTCCGGCCGGACGCAGGAGCCGCCGCCGATTCCACTGCAGCAGATCGAGCGCTGGAACGCACTCGTCCGCCGCAGCCTTCTGTATAGTGATAGGTTACGCTTGAGCATCCCGGCGGTCATCGATAGCCTATACTTCAGTATGAGGAGCGGGTAAATGCGGAAGTTCATCGCGCGCGCGCTGAAGAAGCTGCCGAAACTGGACAAAGCGCAGATCCATGCGTTGATCTACGATCTGGCCTCTGAGAACGAGCAACTCGAGGTCGTGCTCAACTCGATGAACGACGGAGTTATCGTTGCCGACGTAGAGCATTACGTGGTCTTCGTCAACAAAGCAGCCGAGCGAGTTGTCCCGGTGGCACCCGGTGACTGGTACGATCGTGTTATCTGGGACTACATTCAGGACGCGGACATCTCGAGCTTTGTGCGCGAGACGCTAGTGAACCAGGAGTCGGTGATGGATCGCGAGTTCACGCTCGACAACAACGGCCTCACCCGCATTCTCTCCTGCAGTATCATGCCTCTGGTGCGAAACGGGCAGATACAGGGCAGCATTCTGCGCATCGAGGACATCTCCGAGAAGCGCGGTCGTGAGGCGCGCTTGCGCCGCGCCGAAAGCCTGGCGTCGCTGACTACGCTTGCCGCCGGCGTTGCGCACGAAATCAAGAATCCGTTGGGCTCAATTGGAATTCACATCCAGCTGGTACAGAAGGCACTCAACGGTCAGGGTGAGTTAGACCGCGAGGCGATCGAGAACAACCTGAATGTCATCAATGAGGAGATCGATCGACTCAATAAGATCGTGGTCGATTTCTTGTTTGCCGTGCGGCCGATGGACATCAATCTCGAAGAACGAGACCTGAATGCGGTGGTGGGGGATCTGCTGGAGTTCGTGCAGCCGGAACTGGAGCAGGCCGGTATACAGTTGGAGCGTTCGTTTGAATCGGACCTTCCGACCCTGAACCTCGACGAGAAGCACTTCAAGCAGGCGCTGTTGAATATTGTGAAGAATGCCATCGCCGCGATGCCTGACGGTGGAACGCTGCGCGTAGCGAGCCGGCTCAGCGGCGACCTCGTGCTGTTGCGCATTAGCGATGACGGCGTGGGCATCCCCGACGACGTGCTGGAAAAAATCTTCGAACCGTACTTTACGACCAAGGACTTCGGATCCGGGATAGGGCTGACTCTGGTGTACAAGGTGATCAAGGAGCACATGGGCGATATCGCTGTGATCTCCGAGGAAGGGAAAGGCACCACGTTTACGATTACGCTGCCCATTCCGCAGAAGGAGCAGCATCTGTTGAGCTGGAAAGGGGAGGACGATGAAGTTTAACGTGCTTATCGTCGACGATGAGAAGAACATCCGTGAAGGGCTGCAGAAAGCGTTGGAGATCGATGGGTACAACGTGTATCTCGCGGCCGACGGGCGTGAAGCCTGGCAGCTGATCGAGAACGAAGAGGTTGACCTGGTCATAACCGACCTGCGAATGCCTGAGATGTCGGGAGAAGAGCTGCTCCGGCGTGTTGTAGACTCCTATCCCACGGTACAGGTGATCATCCTCACCGGTCACGGTACGATCGAGACCGCCGTTCAGGCGATGCGGGATGGGGCGTTCGACTTTCTCACGAAGCCGGTCAACCTCGACCGGCTGTCGCTGCTCGTCAAACGGGCGCTGTCCACGCGCGAGCTCGTACTGCAACACCGCGCGTTGCAGGAAGAGCTCGACAAGCAAAAGCAGTTCGCGAACGTGATCGCCAAGAGTCCGCAGATGAAGGCGATCTTCGACGTGGTGCATCAGGTTGCCCCCACCAAGGCCTCGGTGCTGATCACCGGCGAGAGCGGGGTCGGCAAAGAGCTGATCGCGGACGCCATACACCGCCTTTCGGACCGGAGAGACAAGCCGTTTGTAAAGGTCCACTGTGCAGCGCTTAGCGAGTCACTGCTGGAAAGTGAGCTGTTCGGTCATGAGAAGGGCGCATTCACCGGGGCGGTCGGCCGCAAGCGCGGGCGTTTTGAGCTCGCTCATATGGGTACCATCTTCCTCGATGAGATCGGAGAGATCAATCCGACCGTACAGGTGAAGATTCTGCGCGTACTGCAGGAGAAACGGTTTGAACGCGTGGGGGGCGAGGAAACACTGCAGGTAGATACCCGGATCATCTCGGCGACCAACAAGGACCTGCGACAGGAGATCGAGACGGGCCGGTTTCGCGAGGATCTGTACTACCGCCTCAACGTGGTCAATATCGACATCCCGCCGTTGCGCGAGCGCAAAGAGGATATCCCTCTGCTGGTTTCGGCGTACATTAAAGAGTTCGCGCGCGAGAATAACAAGACGGTTGAGGGGATAGACCCCAAAGCGCGAGCGATTCTCTACAATTACCCCTGGCCCGGGAATGTGCGCGAGCTGCGGAACTGTATCGAGAGTGCAACCGTGATGTGCAAAGGAAACATAATACAAGTCGAGGATCTGCCACCGTCGGTAGTGGGAGAATCCGACAACGACTACATCAAGATAAGCCTGGGCGCCACGCTGGCCGAAGCCGAGGAGGAGATCATCCGCAGCACGCTGAACGCCAACAAAGGCAACAAGAGTAAGACGGCGGAGATTCTCGGAATCGGTCGTAAGACGCTGCATCGCAAAATAGCCGAGTACGGGATCGAGAGCAGCGCGTAAGGCGCCTACCGGTGGTGTGCGTTGTTTGACCGATAGAAAGCAAGAATCTGGTGGTACGAGTAGTTTATTCGCTTGATGATCTCGGTGGCGGTCCGCTGTTTCTCCGGTGAGCTTCCGAAACGGTCCGGGTGATACGCGCGAATCAGGCGTTTGTAGGTCGCCTGAACCTGCTCGAGAGAGGCCCCAAACTCAACTTCGAGATTGCGGAAGTGCTCGCGCAAATCATCCGGTGGGCCCTGTGGACGCGCGCGCGAGCGTCCGGAGCCGTCGCGGTACGGTCCGTAGGTGCTGCGGCCGCCGCCGGAGTTCATGTACTCGTCCAGCTCCTGCCAGGCATCCGCATAGTCAGGATCCCCGGCGGCCGAGTCCCCGCGCTTGGTGCGGTCCGCCTCGTCTACTATCGTTCGGATAAAGTCTTCAAGTTTGTCGAAAACACTCACGGCGCTTCTATCGTAGCGCAAAGAGGCTCGGTTGTCACGCACGGTGCCGTGCCGTATGATGGCGTCCAATGGAAGCGAGTGATCGGTTGCATCCGTCGGTAATCGCGCATATGCGCGCTGAGATAGCGGAGGCGGGCGGCAGTGAAGTGCTGTTCGTGTGCGGGCTCGAC
Source organism: Spirochaetaceae bacterium (assembly GCA_003552985.1). Taxonomy (GTDB): domain Bacteria; phylum Spirochaetota; class Spirochaetia; order DSM-27196; family SLAA01; genus B1Sed10-166. The sequence continues at coordinate 4,985 of PUPD01000232.1, read as the reverse complement.
GAGGATGGATTGGTAGAGACGGTCGAGGCTCGGGCGCGTGGAAACCTCCAGGGCGTGCCGGCTGTACGCGAGCATATGGAGCGTGGCCATGTCATCGTTCACAACCACCCCAACGGCGTGTTAAGACCCAGTGACGCGGACCTGGAGATAGCCGGATTGCTTGGGGAAGACGGCATCGGAAGCATGATCGTCGACAACCAGGTCACCTCGGTCTATGTCATCGTCGAACCGCTGCAAGCCGAACGTTACCAGTCGCTCGATATCGCGAGCCTGTTGAGGCTATGCGGCGATGACGGAGCGCTCGCTCGAACGCTGCCGGTCTATGAGCCACGGCGCTCGCAGCTGGAGATGCTCGAGTACGTCGGCTCGGGGTTAAACGCCGGCGGTGTTTACGTGGCCGAAGCCGGGACCGGAGTTGGAAAGTCGATTGCCTACCTGGTGCCGGCCTTCGCCTGGCTTGATCGCAACCCGGGTCGGGTGGTGATATCAACCGCTACGATCAACCTCCAGCAACAGCTCATCGAAAAGGACGTGCCGCTGGTCCGCCGCGCAATGGGCGTTGAGGTTAAAGCGGTGCTGGTCAAGGGGAGAGGAAACTATCTGTGTCCGTATCGACTGGATGAGGCAGCGACTGAGCTCGTGGCCTCTGATGATCAGGAGCCGGAGCTGAGCGCAGTTCGCGAGTGGGCATCCGATACCGCGAGCGGCAGCCGAAGTGATCTGCCCTTTCCCGTTTCCGAGGAGCTGTGGTCACGCGTGAACTCAGACGCCGATCACTGCAGCGCACGGCGGTGCTGGAGCCAGGAACGGTGTTTCCTGATGAAGGCTCGACGAGAAGCAGCGGCGGCGCGAGTTCTGGTAGTGAACCACCACCTCCTGTTCTCCGACCTTGCGATCAGGCTACGCGGCACGGGGGTTGACGCGACGGCAGTGCTGCCGCCGTTTCAGCAGATCGTGTTCGACGAGGCGCATCACCTCGAGAACAGCGCGACGTCGTACTTCTCGCAGAGTTTCTCGCCCCAAGGGCTTGAAAAACAATGTGCTCGCCTCCATCGCCGGCGACGCGGTCGCGTGCTCGGGCTTTTGCCGCGCCTCGAGCAGTTGGGCGGTGACAACACGCCGCTCAAGGATATGCCTGCGATGCTGGAAGCGGCCAAGGATAAGATGCGGGAGCTCAACGCCTGGGCGGTCAAGATGCTCGGCGAGCAGGGAGGGCTTTGGCTGCCCCCTGTCGAACCGGATGATTACGCGCCCGAAGGAGGCGAGGAGCAGCTCAATCGGCTGATACGCGAGCTCCAGCAGCAGGCGCTCGATATCGCCGAGGTGCTCACCGACCGTCTGCACGCCGGCAGCGAGCACGAGCGTGAAGAGGAGCAGGCCTTGCTGGAGCTCGCTGCCGTCATCCGCCGCTTCGAGGCCATAGCCGCAATCGCCGAACGGTTTGCGCGGCGAGATCAGCACCCCGAGCTCGTCTGCTGGCTTGAACGGCGCGTCAGAGAGGACGGTGAACAATCGGCCGGTGTACGCTTCACCGTCACCCCACTCGAGATCCGCGAGCTAATGCACGAAGCGGTCTACCTGCCTTATCGGACGGTTTTCTTCACCAGCGCGACGCTAACGGTTAAAAACAGTTTCGGGCACTGGGCCGAACGCGTCGGGCTCGACGACGCAAGGGTCGAGCCGCTCGAGATGCGACAGTTTGAGTCGCCGTTCGATTACCGCACGCAGGTCCTTATGGCGGCGCCGCATGACGCTCCCACTCCTGAGGCGGGGGCCTACAGCGGCTACCTCGTGTCGTTCCTCGGCGAGGCGCTGTCGATTTCTGAAGGTAGCGCGCTGATCCTGTTCACCTCATACCGGATGCTCACCGAGGTGTATCGCGGGGTGAAGCCGCGTCTGCAGGAGTTGGGGATAACAGCGATGCGACAGGGCGACGACGACCGCGGGCGACTGCTGCAGCGGTTCAACAGCGACGTGAGCAGTGTGCTGTTCGCGACCGAGAGCTTCTGGGCGGGAGTTGATGCGCCGGGCGATACGCTCCGCGTGGTGGTGTTGTGCCGCCTGCCGTTCCGCGTTCCAACAGACCCGGTTCTGATAGCCCGAATGGAGCGCATCAAAGCGTGCGGTGGCAATCCTTTTCGGGAGCTCACGCTCCCGGATGCGGTCATGCGCTTTCGGCAGGGGTTCGGCCGGCTGATACGGAGTTCCGGCGACCGTGGAGTGGTCATCATCACCGATACGCGCGTGCTCAGCAAGAGCTACGGGCGCACTTTCATAGACTCCGTACCACAGACAGCTCAAGCGTTTACCGACAGTGCGGGCGTACTCCGCGAGCTCGAACGTTTCCTGTATCGCTGACCCCGCGCTTCGGCCGATCGCGCAGGCACCGAAGCCGTCTCCCGCCGGCGGGCACCTTAGCCTGCCGCCGTGACTTGCCGCCGTGACTTGCCGCCGTGACTTGCCGCCGTGACTTGCCGCCGTGGCCGCGGACGGCGCGGCGCCGTACTGTACGAAAAAAAGCAGCCGGTTGCTTCGGCTGCTTGCCCTGCGTCATCCCTTGCTCCCAGAGCAGGTTTGCTAACGAGTTGTCTGCGCGTCGCGCTTATTCGACAACAGCGATGATGTCTTCCATCTTGATAACGAGATGGTCAACATCGTCGATCTTGATGCTGGTTCCGGCGTACTTATCGTACATTACTCGATCACCAGGCTTCACTTTGATCGCGTCCTTGTCGTCACCCACAGCCTTGACAACGCCCGTCTGGGTCTTCTCTTGCGCAGTCTCTGGGATGAACAGGCCGCCCTTTGTCTTTTCTTCGGTCTTCTCCATCGAAAGCAGTACACGATCTCCAAGCGGCGTTATTTTCATAAATCCCTCCTGTGTCCATGGAAAGCGATAATAATTGATGTCTGGATGACAACCAGAATATAAAAGAGAGCCCCCCGTTGGTCAAGCTAAATCGTTCGTTCCGGACACGGATGGCGGTCAAAATACGCCGTTCGTGACCCAGTAATGGTCCGGAAACGCTTCGAGTGGTGTATTATGATACATTATATAGCCTTCTCGCTATATGTGTGTAAATATGACTCATTCGGCCCCCAATAGCAAAGGTCCTGAATTGTACAGAGCTCTAAGTTTATACTTTGCCGATGATTAGCGGCGCGCTTCGCAGCCACGCTTGGCACACCGATTGCTGCTTATGTAGTAGGAGGTTTTGCATGGCTGTAGCAACAAAAAAGAAGGCACCGGAACGAACGTATCGCTCGAGCAACGATGATGAGAACGTGCTGTCGATCTATCTGAAAGAGATCAACAAGATTCCATTGTTGACGCGCGAAGAGGAAGATCGCTATGCGCGCGGTGCGGCTGCGGGCGATATCGAAGCGAAGAACAAACTGATTCAAGCTAACCTCCGGTTTGTGGTCAACGTCGCGAAAAAGTACCAGAATCAGGGGCTGCCGCTGTCGGATTTGATCAGCGAGGGTAATATCGGGTTGATGAACGCCATCGAGCGGTTCGACGTTGACAAGGGCTATCACTTCATCTCATATGCAGTGTGGTGGATTCGTCAGGCAATCCTGAAGGCAATCTGCGAAAAGTCACGCATGATTCGTCTTCCTCTGAACCGGGCCAATGAGCTTGTGCAGATCGAAAAAATCCGCAAAGAGATACAAGGGGCGCAGGGTGAGGAAGCCGAGATGAAGCAGATCGCTGCGACGCTCAACATGAACAAGGAACACGTTGAGGATCTGATCAATATCTCGCGCGACCTGATTTCGCTCGAGACGCCGGTGTACGCCGAGAAAGACTCGTCGCTGCTGGGTGATTTCGTCGAGGATGAGGGCTACAAGCAACCGGACTCGGTTGTTGTGGAGAAGTCGCTCAAGGAGGACATCAATCAGGTGCTGCAGACCTTGAGTGAGAAGGAATCCGAGATCGTACAGTATCGGTTTGGTTTGAACGGGAAGAGTCCGCTCTCTCTCAAGGAGATCGGAGATCGGTACAACCTTACCAAGGAGCGAATTCGGCAGATCGAGAAGAAGGCGATCAAGCGACTGCAGCATCCGAAGCGCAGCCGCTATCTGGAGTCGTATCTGTCATAAACCGCGCGAAGAATACCTCCCTTCCAAGCCCCCATGTCGCATTGACATTGGGGCTTTTTTATTATAGCCTCGGGACTTATCGTAGAACAACGATTATTCTAGACTAACCGGGGGTCCGTAAAACATGGCACAGAAATATGTGTACTACTTTGGCAGAGGAAGAGCCGAAGGCAGCGCGGGACAGAAAGACTTGCTTGGAGGTAAAGGTGCAAACCTTGCCGAGATGACCAACGTTGGTGTTCCCGTTCCGCCTGGATTCACGATCTCAACCGATGTCTGTGACGAGTACTACAACAACAACCGGCAGTACCCTGCGGGTCTTGAGGCTGAGGTAGATCGGAACATCAGCAAGCTCGAGTCCGAGATGGGGAAGCGCTTCGGTGACGACAAGGATCCGTTGCTGGTGTCGGTCCGTTCCGGTGCAGCAAGCTCGATGCCGGGCATGATGGATACCGTCCTGAACCTGGGGCTGAATGACGCCGCTGTCGAGGGCCTGGCCGCCGTCAGCGGGAATGCCCGTTTCGCGTGGGACGCCTATCGCCGCTTTATCAACATGTACGGCGACGTCGTGATGGGCCTCAAGCATGAGAATTTCGAAAACGAGCTCGACAAGATCAAGAAGAAGCGTGGGGTCGAGGAAGACCTAGAGCTCGATGCCGCGGCGCTCGAGCAGGTTGTCGAAGCTTACAAGCGGGTGTATGAGAAGCATACCAAGTCGAAGTTCCCGCAGGATCCCAGGAAGCAGCTGTGGGGGGCAATTAACGCGGTGTTCGATTCCTGGAACGGTGAGCGTGCCGTTAAGTACCGCAAGATCAACAACATCACCGGCCTGAAAGGCACCGCCGTCAACGTGCAGGCGATGGTGTTCGGAAATCTCGGTG